>NZ_JBEYBS010000013.1:0-203885 GCF_040632375.1 Streptomyces sp. NPDC019396
AGGTACATCACGACCGGCTCGTCGTGCTCCGAGGAGACGACCAGCTGCTTGATGTTCAGGATGAGGTCGGTGACGTCGTCCTTGACGCCCGGCACGGTGGTGAACTCGTGCAGGACACCGTCGATACGGATGGACGTGACCGCCGCACCCGGGATCGAGGACAGGAGCGTACGGCGGAGCGAGTTGCCGAGGGTGTAACCGAAGCCCGGCTCCAGCGGCTCGATCACGAACCGGGAGCGGAACTCGTCGACAACCTCTTCGGTCAGCGACGGACGCTGAGCAATCAGCATGTCAATGATCCTTCAATCGTGGACGCCCGCTATTTGACGCCCTACGTGCCGCACCGGTCAGGTGCGGATACAGCAAGGGTACGGGCGGCACGACCCCTAAGGGGCCGTACCGCCCGGACACTCAGGTCAGGCGATCACACGAAGCGATGCCTGGCAGCGGCGCAGCGTCAGACGCGGCGGCGCTTGGGGGGACGGCAGCCGTTGTGCGGCGTCGGGGTGACGTCCTGGATCGAGCCGACCTCGAGGCCGGTGGCCTGGAGGGAGCGGATCGCGGTCTCACGGCCGGAGCCCGGACCCTTGACGAAGACGTCGACCTTGCGCATGCCGTGCTCCTGCGCGCGGCGGGCGGCCGACTCGGCAGCCATCTGCGCGGCGAACGGAGTGGACTTGCGCGAGCCCTTGAAGCCGACGTGGCCGGCGGAGGCCCAGGAGATCACGTTGCCGGACGGGTCCGTGATCGAGACGATCGTGTTGTTGAACGTGCTCTTGATGTGCGCGTGGCCGTGAGCGACGTTCTTCTTTTCCTTGCGGCGCACCTTCTTGACGGCGCCTTGGCGTCCCTTGGGGGGCATGTATTTCTCCCGTGGAGGTGGTCGGTCCTACAGCGAAGACCGCTTGGGGGGTCTGAGGGGAGTCCCCCCAGATCACACAGTGCGTCCTGCTGAGGACTACTTCTTGCCCGGCTTCTTCTTACCGGCGATGGCGCGACGCGGGCCCTTGCGGGTGCGGGCGTTCGTGCTGGTGCGCTGACCGTGGACCGGCAGACCGCGGCGGTGACGCAGACCCTGGTAGCAGCCGATCTCGACCTTGCGGCGGATGTCGGCCTGGATCTCGCGACGGAGGTCGCCCTCGGTCTTGAGGTTGGCGTCCACGTACTCGCGGATCTTGACCAGGTCCTCTTCGGCCAGGTCACGAACGCGGGTGTTCGGGTTCACACCGGTCGCGGCGAGGGTCGCCTTCGACTGGGTGCGGCCGATACCGAAGACGTAGGTGAGTGCGACCTCCACACGCTTGTCGCGCGGGATGTCAACACCGGAAACGCGTGCCATTCAATGGCTCCTGTGGTGTTCGGGGGTCTTCCGCAGAACCACTCCCGGCCGCCGACCCCTCCCTGTGGAGGAGTGGTACGTCCGGGTCCCCGGCCCCCGCCGGAGGTGCCGCCGACCCCGAAGGGCTGGGCGGGTTCTGCGTATCTACATGTGTTGCTTGCGTCGCGCGAAGTAACTGCGATGTGCAGGTGGTCGTACGTCAGCCCTGGCGCTGCTTGTGGCGCAGGTTGTCGCAGATGACCATGACCCGGCCGTGACGGCGGATCACCTTGCACTTGTCGCAGATCTTCTTGACGCTCGGCTTGACCTTCATGGGTGTGAGGTTCTCCGGGTCAGTGCCAGCACCCCACGGGAGGGGTGAGGGCAAGATCTACTTGTATCGGTAGACGATCCGGCCACGCGTCAGGTCGTACGGAGACAGCTCCACGACAACCCGGTCGTCCGGCAGGATACGGATGTAGTGCATCCGCATCTTTCCGGAGATGTGCGCGAGGACCTTGTGACCGTTCTGGAGCTCCACCTTGAACATGGCGTTCGGCAGGGACTCGATCACGGTGCCCTCGATTTCGATGGCACCTTGCTTCTTGGCCACGCTTCGCCCTTCGAATCGGCTACCTTGATCGGCTCTCCACCCGCGAGTGTGCGTACGTTCCTGCACGCGGACATGCGGATACACGAGAGCCGACGCATCAGTCTACGTCAGGCCCCTGGAAAACACGAATCCAGGGAGTTTGCCCAACGCCGCTGATCGTTACGCCGGCGGATTGAGCCGACGTGTTCTTGCCGTCGGACTCGGACCGCCCAGTCCGACGGAGTGGGCGCTCCGAGTCAGACGAAACAACAACTAAGCGAGCGGGTCCGGGGCGGCGGTGATGCCCAGCTCCGCCAGCTTGGCCCTTCCGCCGTCCACGGCGGTCAGCACCAGCGGGCCTTCCTCCGTCAGCGCGACCGAGTGCTCCCAGTGCGAGGACCAGGTGCCGTCGGTGGTGATCACGGTCCACTCGTCCGCGAGCACCTCGGTGTGCGGGGTACCGAGCGACACCATCGGCTCGATGGCGAGGCAGAAGCCGGGGATCAGCTTGGGGCCCTTTCCGCGCTTGCGCGAGACGTAGTTCAGCAGATGAGGGTCCATGTGCATCTCGGTGCCGATGCCATGGCCGCCGTACTCCTCGATGATCCCGTACCGCCCGCCGCCCGGCTTGGGCTGGCGCCGGATGTAGGTCTCGATGGCACGGGAGACGTCGACCAGGCGGTTGCCGCTCTTCATCGCGGCGATACCGGCCCACATGGACTCCTCCGTCACCCGGGAGAGCTCGATCAGCTCCGGGGCGTGGCCGCTCCCGACGAACACGGTGAACGCGGCGTCGCCGTGCCAGCCGTCGATGACCGCCCCGGCGTCGATGGAGATGATGTCCCCGTCCTTGAGCACGGTCTTGTCGTCCGGGATGCCATGCACGACGACCTCGTTGACCGAGGTGCAGATGGTGGCGGGGAAACCCCCGTAGCCCAGGAAGTTGGACTTGGCCCCGTGGTCGGCGATCACCTTGCGGGCCACCCCGTCCAGATCCCGGGTGGTGGCACCGGGCACGGCGGCCTCACGGGTCGCCGCGTGGATGGCGGCGACGACCAGGCCCGCCTCACGCATCTTCGCGATCTGCTCGGGGGTCTTGATCTGCACCATGGGGGACTGCGCCTTTCCGGTTCGGAGAGTGGTCGGAGGTGTTCGACGAGTGGGGTAATCAACGATACGGCCGCGGCGTCCCTGGGACACCGCGGCCGTATCGGCTACAGCTGAATGGGTCAGGCCTGCGCGGCCCGGTCACCCCGAAGGGCCTCCATCGCCCGCTCGGTCACCTCGGCGACCTTGCCCAGCGCGAAGATCGTGACCACCAGGCCCTGGGCCTTGTAGTAGTCGATGATCGGTTCGGTCTGGGTGTGGTAGACCTCGAGCCGCTTGCGCACGGTCTCCTCGGAGTCGTCGTCGCGCTGGTACAGCTCGCCGCCGCAGGCGTCGCAGACGCCTTCCTGCTTCGCCGGGCTGTACGTGACGTGGAAGACGTGCGCGCTGTCGTGGCGGCAGATGCGGCGGCCCGCGATCCGCTTCACGACCTCGTCCTCGGGGACCTCGAGGTCAAGCACCGCGTCCAGCTTCATGCCCTCGGTCTTGAGCATCTCGTCGAGCGCCTCGGCCTGCGAGACGTTGCGCGGGAAGCCGTCCAGCAGGAAGCCGTTCGCCGCGTCGGGCTGCGCCATGCGGTCCTTGGCCATACCGATGGTGACCTCGTCGGGCACGAGGTTGCCCGCGTCCATGTACGCCTTGGCCTGCTTGCCGAGCTCCGTGCCCTGGCTGATGTTGGCCCGGAAGAGGTCGCCCGTGGAGATGTGCGGGATCGACAGGTTCTTGGCGAGGAACGCGGCCTGCGTTCCCTTGCCCGCACCGGGCGGCCCGACGAGGACGATTCGCATCAGCGGAGGAACCCTTCGTAGTTGCGCTGCTGGAGCTGGCTCTCGATCTGCTTCACGGTCTCGAGACCGACACCCACGATGATGAGGATGCTGGTGCCACCGAACGGGAAGTTCTGGTTGGCACCGCCGAAGCCCGCCAACGCCATCGTCGGCACAAGAGCGATCAGACCCAGATACAGCGAGCCCGGCCAGGTGATCCGGTTGAGCACGTAGCTCAAGTACTCAGCAGTAGGTCGACCAGCCCGGATACCCGGGATGAAGCCACCATACTTCTTCATGTTGTCCGCGACTTCCTCGGGGTTGAACGAGATAGCCACGTAGAAGAAGGCGAAAAAGACAATCAGGAGGAAGTACGCGGTGATGTAGTACGGGTGGTCGCCCTTCACGAAGTGCGTTTCGATCCAGGTCTTCCAGCCCGCGTTGGAGTTCGAGAACTGCGCGATCAACGCGGGGATGTAGAGCAGCGAAGAGGCGAAGATGACAGGAATCACACCTGCCTGGTTCACCTTCAGCGGGATGTACGTGGACGTACCGCCGTAGGACCTGCGGCCGATCATGCGCTTCGCGTACTGCACCGGGATACGGCGCTGGGCCTGCTCGACGAACACGACGAGGGCCACCATCACGAAGCCGACCACGATGACCGTGCCGAATTCGATCCAGCCCTTGGCCAGCTTGCCGCTCTCCTTGATCGCCCACAGGGCGCCCGGGAAGCCGGCGGCGATCGAGATGAACATCAGGATCGACATTCCGTTGCCGATGCCGCGGTCCGTGATCAGTTCACCGAGCCACATGACGACCGCCGTACCGGCGGTCATGGTGATCACCATGGTGGCGGTGACGAAGATCGACTGGTCGGGGACGATCTCACTGCCGACGGCGCAGCCCTGGAACAGCGCACCGCTACGGGCCGCGGCCACGATGCCGGTGCCCTGGAGGACGGCGAGCGCGATGGTCAGGTAGCGGGTGTACTGAGTGATCTTGGACGTACCCGCCTGGCCCTCCTTCTTGAGGGCTTCCAGACGCGGGATCACCACGGTCAGCAGCTGAAGGATGATGCTCGCGGTGATGTACGGCATGATGCCGAGCGCGAAGATCGTGATCTGCAGCAGAGCACCGCCGCTGAACATGTTGACGAGGCCGAACAGGCTTCCCTGGTTCTTCGACGCCTGGTCCACACAGATCTGGACGTTCTCATAGCTGACGCCGGGCACCGGGATGTGCGCCCCGACCCGGAACAGCACGATGATGCCGAGCGTGAAGAGCAGCTTCTTGCGCAGGTCGGGCGTCTTGAACGCCCGGGCGAACGCGGTGAGCACGGTGCCTCCTGCGACCCCCGCGCAAAGCGTCAGAGGTGACGGTCTTGAGGTTCGACGAATACGTATGGTCAAGCAGCAAGAGCCGCGAGGTATGCCCGTGGGTCAGCCCTTGCGGCCCTGATTCCCTCTACCGGAGTAGTGGGAAGGGCGGTTCGGGAGTCACACCCCCGGCAAATACAGCAACAACGCTCGCCACCTTACCTGCGAGTGTGCCCACCTTGGAACGACCAACCGGGGATGCCCCGTTTAGGAGGCATCCCCGGAAGGTGTTCAGGCCATCGGCTCGTCAGACGAGCTCGGTGACGGTGCCGCCGGCAGCGGCGATCTTCTCCTTGGCGGACCCGGAGACGGCGTCGACCGTCACCTGGAGCGCCACGGAGACCTCGCCCTGGCCAAGGACCTTGACGAGCTGGTTCTTGCGCACCGCACCCTTGGCGACCAGATCGGCCACCGTGACCTCGCCACCCTGCGGGTAGAGAGAGGCCAGCTTGTCCAGGTTCACGACCTGGTACTCGGTGCGGAACGGGTTCTTGAAGCCCTTCAGCTTCGGGAGGCGCATGTGGAGGGGCATCTGCCCACCCTCGAAGCGCTCCGGAACCTGGTAGCGGGCCTTCGTGCCCTTGGTACCACGACCAGCCGTCTTACCCTTCGACGCCTCACCACGACCAACACGGGTCTTGGCGGTCTTGGCGCCGGGGGCGGGACGGAGGTTGTGGATCTTGAGCGGGTTCTGCTCCGCCATGATCAGTCGACCTCCTCAACCGTCACGAGGTGGCGGACGGTGTGCACCATGCCGCGGAACTCGGGGCGGTCCTCCTTGACGACCACGTCGTTGACCCTCTTCAGGCCAAGCGAACGCAGGGTGTCGCGGTGGTTCTGCTTGCTGCCGATGTACGACTTCTTCTGCGTGATCTTGAGGCGGGCCATTACGCACCCGCTCCCGCACCGGCACGCGCACGCAGCAGAGCCGCGGGGGCGACGTCCTCGAGCGGCAGACCACGGCGCGCCGCGATCTCCTCGGGACGCTGCAGACCCTTGAGGGCCGCCACGGTCGCGTGGACGATGTTGATCGCGTTGGACGAGCCGAGCGACTTCGACAGGATGTCGTGCACGCCGGCGCACTCGAGCACGGCACGCACCGGGCCACCGGCGATAACGCCGGTACCGGGGGAAGCCGGCTTGAGCAGGACGACGCCCGCAGCCTTCTCACCCGTGATCGGGTGCGGGATGGTGCCCTGGATACGGGGGACCTTGAAGAAGTGCTTCTTGGCCTCCTCAACACCCTTGGCGATGGCGGCCGGCACCTCCTTGGCCTTGCCGTAACCGACACCCACGGTGCCGTCACCATCGCCCACCACGACCAGCGCGGTGAAGCTGAAGCGACGACCACCCTTCACAACCTTGGCGACACGGTTGATCGCGACAACGCGCTCAACGTAAGCGGTCTTCTCGGCGGCAGCTGCGCCGCCGTCACGGCCCTTCCGGTCCCGCCGCTCGCCGCCACCGGCACCGCTTCCGCGGCGCTGGGGTCCAGCCATTGGAATTACCTCTCTTCGTTTTCCGCTGAGCTACGGAACCGGCTCAGAACTTCAGGCCGGCTTCGCGGGCGGCGTCCGCCAGGGCGGCGATGCGCCCGGCGTACTGGTTGCCGCCACGGTCGAACACGACAGCCTCGACGCCGGCAGCCTTGGCACGCTCGGCCACGAGCTGGCCGACCTGCTTCGCCTTCGCCGACTTGTCGCCTTCGCCGCCGCGGATGGACGAGTCCAGGGTGGACGCCGACGCGAGCGTGTGGCCCGCGATGTCGTCGATGACCTGAGCCGTGATGCCGCGGTTGGACCGGGTGACGACCAGACGCGGACGCGCCGGAGTACCCGAGATCTTCTTGCGGATGCGGATGTGGCGACGCTTCAGGGAAGCGCCCTTGTAGGCCTTGCCCTTGGCAATCTTCACGCCGTATGCCATGGCTACTTACCAGCCTTTCCGACCTTGCGGCGGATGACCTCGCCCGCGTACTTCACGCCCTTGGCCTTGTACGGGTCGGGCTTGCGCAGCTTGCGGATGTTCGCGGCGACCTCGCCGACCTTCTGCTTGTCGATGCCCTCGACCGAGAACTTGGTCGGCGACTCGACCTTGAAGGAGATGCCCTCGGGGGCCTCCACCAGGATCGGGTGGCTGTAGCCGAGCTGGAACTCCAGGTTGGAGCCCTTCGCGGCGACGCGGTAACCGACACCGCTGATCTCGAGCGCCTTGATGTATCCCGTGGTCACACCGGTGATCATGTTCGCCACCAGCGTGCGGGACAGGCCGTGCAGGGCCTTGTTCTGACGCTCGTCGTTGGGGCGGGTGACGTTGAGAACGCCGTCCTCACCCTTCGCGATCTCGATCGGCGCGGCAACGGTGTGGCTCAGGGTGCCCTTGGGGCCCTTCACCTGGACCGTACGGCCGTCGATGGTGACATCCACGCCGGCGGGAACCGGGATGGGGAGCTTGCCGATACGCGACATTGCTTTTCCTCCGTTCCCGACTACCAGACGTAGGCGAGGACTTCCCCACCCACGCCCTTCTTCTGCGCCTGCTTGTCGGTGAGCAGACCGTGCGACGTGGAGATGATCGCCACGCCCAGGCCGCCGAGCACCTTCGGCAGGTTGGTGGACTTCGCGTAGACCCGGAGACCGGGCTTGGAGATCCGCTTGATGCCCGCGATGGAGCGCTCACGGTTCGGGCCGAACTTCAGCTCGAGGACGAGGTTCTTGCCGACCTCGGCGTCCTCGACCTTCCAGCCCGTGATGAAGCCCTCCTGCTGGAGGATCTCCGCGATGTGCGACTTGATCTTGCTGTGCGGCATGGTCACGGAGTCGTGGTACGCCGAGTTCGCGTTACGCAGACGGGTCAGCATGTCCGCGATCGGATCAGTCATGGTCATGAATTGGCCTTCGGCCTCTCTCGCCGGGGTTTCCTGTATGCGCCATCCCTCTCCCCGCACAGGGGCGGGACGGGTGCGGCGCGGGGACCTACGGCGTAGTAAGTCGATCAGGGCGGCGGGCGCCCAACCCCACAAGCCTACGGCATGTGGAGGAAGGGCCCCGCCGTCCCGTTGCTTACCGAGAGCCTCTGGTAATCCGGGAAACCCGGAATTACCAGGAGCTCTTGGTCACGCCCGGCAGCTCGCCGCGGTGAGCCATCTCACGAAGGCACACGCGGCACAGGCCGAACTTGCGGTACACGGAGTGCGGACGGCCGCAGCGCTGGCAGCGGGTGTACGCACGCACACCGAACTTGGGCTTACGAGCAGCCTTGGCAATCAGAGCCTTCTTCGCCATCTCGCTTACGCCTCCTTGAACGGGAAGCCGAGGTGACGGAGAAGGGCACGGCCCTCAGCGTCGTTGGTCGCCGTGGTGACCACGGTGATGTCCATACCCCGGACGCGGTCGATCTTGTCCTGGTCGATCTCGTGGAACATGACCTGCTCGGTGAGACCGAAGGTGTAGTTGCCACGGCCGTCGAACTGCTTGGGGGACAGACCACGGAAGTCGCGGATGCGCGGCAGCGCGAGCGACAGGGTGCGGTCCAGGAACTCCCACATGCGGTCGCCACGGAGCGTGACGTGGGCACCGATCGGCTGACCCTCACGCAGCTTGAACTGCGCGATGGACTTGCGGGCCTTGGTGACGGCCGGCTTCTGACCGGTGATCGTGGTGAGGTCCTTGATGGCACCCTCGATCAGCTTGGAGTCGCGGGCGGCGTCGCCCACACCCATGTTGACCACGATCTTCACGAGGCCGGGGACCTGCATGACGTTCTCGTACGAGAACTCCTCACGCAGCTTGCCCGCGATCTCCTCGCGGTACTTCGTCTTCAGACGCGGAGTGGTGGTGGTAGCCATCAGATGTCCTCACCCGTCCGCTTGGCAACGCGGATCTTGTTGCCCTCGTCGTCGAAGCGGTAACCGACGCGGGTCACGACCTTATTGCCGTCCTTCTCCACGACGAGCTGAACGTTGCTCACGTGGATCGGGGCCTCGGTGGTGACGATGCCGCCGGCCTGCGAGGCACGACCCGGCTGGTTGGCCTTCGTGTGCTTCTTGACCCGGTTGACACCCTCGACCAGGACGCGGTCCTCGCGGGGGAAGGCCGCGATGACCTTGCCCTGCTTGCCCTTGTCCTTGCCGGTGATGACCTGTACCAGGTCGCCCTTCTTGATCTTCATGCTTACAGCACCTCCGGCGCGAGCGAGATGATCTTCATGAACTTCTTCTCGCGCAGCTCACGGCCGACGGGGCCGAAGATACGGGTGCCGCGAGGGTCGCCGTCGTTCTTCAGAATGACGGCGGCGTTCTCGTCGAAGCGGATGTACGAGCCGTCCTGGCGGCGGCGCTCCTTGACGGTGCGAACGATGACCGCCTTGACGACGTCACCCTTCTTCACGTTGCCACCGGGGATCGCGTCCTTGACGGTGGCGACGATGACGTCACCGATGCCCGCGTAGCGGCGGCCCGAGCCACCGAGAACACGGATGCAAAGGATCTCCTTGGCACCAGTGTTGTCGGCGACGCGAAGCCGCGACTCCTGCTGGATCACGTCTATCTCCTGTTTGTCTGCCGGTTCCCGGCAGGGGCTTCACCGTTGCGGGTGCGGCCCCTGCCGAGCCTGGCGGAACTGGCTTGAGGGAAACCCCTCAAGCTGTGTCTTTTGGACTCCCTTGCGGGAAGTTCCTTACTTGGCCTTCTCGAGGACCTCGACGACGCGCCAGCGCTTCGTCGCGGACAGCGGCCGGGTCTCCATGAGGAGGACACGGTCGCCGACACCCGCGGCGTTCTGCTCGTCGTGCGCCTTGAGCTTGTTCGTACGGCGGATGACCTTGCCGTACAGCGCGTGCTTGACGCGGTCCTCGACGGCGACGACGACGGTCTTGTCCATCTTGTCGCTGACGACCAGACCCTCACGGGTCTTGCGGAAGCCGCGCTCCTCGGTCTTCTTCTCAGTCACGTTGCTCTCGCTCATCAGGCGTTCTCCACCGTCTCGATGCCGAGCTCACGCTCACGCATCAGGGTGTAGATCCGGGCGATGTCCTTGCGGACGGCCTTCAGCCGGCCGTGGTTCTCGAGCTGGCCCGTCGCCGCCTGGAAGCGGAGGTTGAACAGCTCTTCCTTGGCCTCGCGAAGCTTGGCAACAAGCTCCTCGTTGCCCAGCTCGCGCAGCTCGGACGCCTTGATACCGACCGACATCACGCTTCACCTGCCTCGCGCTTGACGATCCGGCACTTCATCGGCAGCTTGTGAGCCGCACGAGTCAGAGCCTCACGCGCAATCTTCTCGTTCGGGTAGGACAGCTCGAACATGACCCGGCCCGGGTGCACGTTCGCGACCCACCACTCGGGGGAACCCTTACCGGAACCCATGCGGGTCTCGGCGGGCTTCTTCGTCAGCGGGCGGTCCGGGTAGATGTTGATCCAGACCTTGCCGCCACGCTTGATGTGGCGGGTCATCGCGATACGAGCCGCCTCGATCTGGCGGTTGGTCACGTACGCCGGAGTCATGGCCTGGATGCCGTACTCGCCGAACGCAACCGTCGTACCACCCTTGGCCATACCGCGGCGCTTGGGGTGGTGCTGCTTGCGGTGCTTGACCCTACGGGGGATCAGCATTTCGGTCAGGCCTCCGTTCCGGTGCTCTCAGCCGCAGCGGCGGCGGGAGCGTCGGCCTTGGGGGCCTCGGCAGCCGGCGCGGACTGCTGCTGCGGCTTGCGACCGCGACCGCCACGCTCGCCACCGCGGCCACCGCGGGCCGGACGGTCGGCGCCGCCACGGGCCGGGCGGTTGCCCGCACGGGCAGCGGCGTTCTCGGCGCGGACCTCAGCGATGTTCTTGACGTCGCCCTTGTAGATCCAGACCTTCACGCCGATGCGGCCGAAGGTCGTCTTGGCCTCGAAGAAGCCGTACTCGACGTTCGCACGGAGCGTGTGCAGCGGCACACGACCCTCGCGGTAGAACTCCGAGCGGGACATCTCGGCGCCGCCGAGACGGCCACCACACTGGATCTTGATGCCCTTGGCGCCCGCCTTCATCGCCGACTGCATGCTCTTACGCATGGCGCGGCGGAAGGAGACACGGGAGGACAGCTGCTCGGCCACGGCCTGGGCCACGAGCTGAGCGTCGACCTCGGGGTTCTTGACCTCGAGGATGTTCAGCTGAACCTGCTTGCCCGTGAGCTTCTCGAGCTGACCACGGATCTTGTCGGCCTCCGCGCCGCGGCGGCCGATGACGATGCCGGGACGCGCGGTGTGGATGTCCACCCGCACGCGGTCACGGGTGCGCTCGATCTCAACCTTCGAGATGCCGGCGCGCTCCATGCCGGACGTCAGCATCCGACGGATGGCGACGTCTTCCTTGACGTAGTCCTTGTACAGCTTGTCGGCGTACCAGCGGGACTTGAAGTCCGTGGTGATGCCGAGCCGGAACCCGTGCGGGTTTACCTTCTGGCCCATTACCGGGTTCCTTCCTTGCTGCTGACGACCACGGTGATGTGGCTGGTCCGCTTGCGGATCCGGTAGGCACGGCCCTGAGCACGCGGACGGAACCGCTTCAGGGTCGGGCCCTCGTCGACGTACGCCTCGCTGATGAACAGCGAAGAGGCGTCCGTGTGGTCGTAGTTGTGCGCGGCGTTGGCGATGGCACTGTCCAGCACCTTGCCAACCGGCACGCTCGCGGCCTGCGGGGCGAAACGCAGGACCGCCTGAGCCTCCGTGGCATCCATGCCACGGATGAGGTCCACCACGCGGCGGGCCTTCATGGGCGTGACGCGGATGTACCGCGCCTGGGCCCTGGCTTCCATGGTTGTCCCTTCGGTGTAAGTCATAGTCGTTCACACCCCGCGATTAGCGGCGCTTCGACTTCCGGTCGTCCTTGACGTGGCCGCGGAAGGTGCGAGTCGGCGAGAACTCGCCGAGCTTGTGGCCGACCATGGACTCGGTGACGAACACCGGGACGTGGGTCTTGCCGTTGTGCACCGCGATCGTGTGGCCCAGCATGGCCGGGACGATCATCGAGCGACGGGACCAGGTCTTGATGACGTTCTTGGTGCCGGCTTCGTTCTGTACGTCCACCTTCTTGATGAGGTGGTCGTCGACGAAGGGCCCCTTCTTGAGACTGCGCGGCATCTAAACCCGCTCCTAGCGCTTCTTGTTCGTCTTGCGGCGGCGGACGATGTACTTGTTGCTCGCCTTCTTGGGAGAACGAGTACGACCCTCCTTCTGACCCCACGGCGAGACCGGGTGGCGACCACCGGAGGTCTTGCCCTCACCACCACCGTGCGGGTGGTCGACCGGGTTCATGGCGACACCGCGGACGGTCGGGCGGACGCCCTTCCAGCGCATACGGCCGGCCTTGCCCCAGTTGATGTTCGACTGCTCGGCGTTGCCGACCTCGCCGACAGTGGCGCGGCAGCGGGCGTCGACCAGGCGGATCTCACCGGACGGCATGCGCAGGTGGGCCATGGAGCCCTCCTTCGCCAGCAGCTGCACGGAGGCACCCGCGGAGCGGGCGAACTTCGCGCCGCCGCCGGGCCGCAGCTCGATGGCGTGGATGGTCGTACCGACCGGGATGTTGCGCAGCGCCAGGTTGTTGCCGGGCTTGATGTCGGCGGCCGGGCCGTTCTCGATCCGGTCGCCCTGGCTCAGGCCGCGGGGGGCGATGATGTAGCGCTTCTCGCCGTCCGCGTAGTGCAGGAGCGCGATGCGCGCGGTGCGGTTGGGGTCGTACTCGATGTGCGCGACCTTGGCCGGCACGCCGTCCTTGTCGTGACGACGGAAGTCGATCACACGGTAGGCGCGCTTGTGGCCACCACCCTGGTGGCGAACGGTCACACGACCGGCGTTGTTACGGCCGCCCTTGCTGTGCAGGGGGCGGACCAGCGACTTCTCCGGCGTGGACCGCGTGATCTCGACGAAGTCGGCGACGCTGGAGCCACGACGGCCCGGAGTCGTCGGCTTGTACTTGCGGATACCCATTTCTCAGTCCTCGTCCGATATTCGGACGATCCAGACCTCCGTCAGGAGGCCGGACCGCCGAAGATGTCGATACGGTCGCCCTCGGCAAGGGTCACGATGGCGCGCTTGGTGTTGGCGCGCTTGCCGAAACCGGTGCGGGTGCGCTTGCGCTTGCCCTGGCGGTTGATCGTGTTGACCCCGGTGACCTTGACCGAGAAGACCGCCTCGACGGCCTGCTTGATCTGGGTCTTGTTCGCACGCGGGTCGACGACGAACGTGTACTTGTTGTCGTCCAGCAGCGCGTAGCTCTTCTCGGAGACGACCGGCTTGATCAGCAGGTCGCGCGGGTCCGTGAAGGTCTTGCTGGTGATCGTGGCCTCGGACATCAGGCCTCGCTCCCTTCGGTCTCAGCGGCCTTGGGGCCAGACACGAAGGACTCGAAAGCGGCCTGGGTGAAGACCACGTCGTCGGAGACGAGCACGTCGTACGTGTTCAGCTGGCCCGGCTCCAGGATGTGCACCTGGGGCAGGTTGCGGGCGGACAGCCACGCGGCCTCGTCGCTGCGGTCGACGACCAGGAGCAGGTTCTTGCGCTCCGAGATCTTGCCGAACAGCGTCTTGGCGGCCTTGGTGGAGATCGCACCCTCGATCACGCCGGAGACGACGTGGATACGGGAGTGACGGGCCCGGTCGGTGAGGGCACCGCGCAGGGCGGCGGCCTTCATCTTCTTCGGGGTCCGCTGCGAGTAGTCACGCGGCACGGGGCCGTGGACGACGCCACCGCCGGCGAACTGCGGCGCACGGGTCGAACCCTGGCGCGCGCGGCCGGTGCCCTTCTGGCGGTAAGGCTTCCTGCCACCACCACGGACTTCGCCACGGGTCTTGGTCTTGTGCGTGCCCTGACGGGCAGCGGCCAGCTGCGCGACGACGACCTGGTGGATCAGCGGAACGCTGACCTTGGCGTCGAAGATCTCCGCAGGGAGCTCGACGCTACCGGCCTTGTCGCCAGCGGGCGAAAGGATGTCAATGGTGCTCATCGTTACCTCAGGCCCCCTTGGCCGCGGTACGGACCAGGACGAGGCCGCCGTTCGGACCGGGAACCGCGCCCTTGATGAGCAGCAGCCCCTTCTCCGCGTCAACGGCGTGGACGGTCAGGTTCTGGGTGGTGACCCGCTCGTTGCCCATGCGGCCCGCCATACGGAGGCCCTTGAACACACGGCCCGGGGTGGCGCAGCCACCGATGGAACCGGGCGAGCGGTGCTTGCGCTGAGTGCCGTGTCCGGCGCCGAGGCCACGGAAGTTGTGGCGCTTCATGACACCGGCGAAGCCCTTGCCCTTGCTCTTGCCGGTCACGTCGACCTTCACGCCGGCCTCGAACACCTCAGCGGTGATCTCCTGGCCGAGCGCGTACTCGGAGGCGTCCGCGGTGCGGATCTCGACGAGGTGGCGACGGGGGGTGACGTCGGCCTTGGCGAAGTGGCCCTTGAGGGGCTTGTTCACCTTGCGCGGGTCGATCTCGCCGAAGGCGATCTGGACCGACTCGTAGCCGTCGACGTCGTTCGTACGAACCTGGGTGACGACGTTGGGGCTGGCCTTGACGACGGTGACCGGAACAACACGGTTGTTCTCGTCCCACACCTGCGTCATGCCGAGCTTCTCGCCCAGGATGCCCTTGATCTGCTTAGCCATCTCTCAGATCACCGGCCTCAGAGCTTGATCTCGATGTCGACACCGGCCGGGAGGTCGAGTCGCATCAGGGAGTCAACGGTCTTGGGCGTCGGGTCGAGGATGTCGATCAGGCGCTTGTGCGTGCGCATCTCGAAGTGCTCGCGCGAGTCCTTGTACTTGTGCGGCGACTTGATGACGCAGTACACGTTCTTCTCAGTGGGCAGCGGCACCGGGCCCGCGACCGACGCACCAGTGCGAGTCACCGTCTCGACGATCTTCTTCGCCGAAGAGTCGATGACCTCGTGGTCGTAGGCCTTGAGCCGGATGCGGATCTTCTGTCCCGCCATGGCTACTTCGTAGTCCTGTCTCTCGTAACGCTCTGACAACCCGGTCGGCTGTGCCTCAGGACACCGCTTCCCTCCGACCCACGCGGTCGGGCGTGTCGCAGCCCCTCCACGAAGATCTCCCGAAGGATTTCCCAACCAAGGGGGTGCGGACCCGAAGACCGCGCGCCGGAGGAGAACACCTACCGGGTGCCTGGTCGGCACCCCGCTGACACTTCCCGGAAGATTCCCGTACTTCCACCCCTGATCAGGGGTGACGAGTACTGTGGGACTCGCTTCCGGTCCTCCCGGCGGGAGGCGCACAGCATCGGCACTCAACCGAGCAACCCGCACAGTCTGCCATACGGGCCGCCGGGGGCGCCAATCGGGCCGAAGAGAGTACTCCGCGCGGTTTGGCTGTCAAACCGCGGCGCGCGGGGTGCGGCTCCGACCGCCGATCACCCGGCCCGCGTGATCCGGGCACACCATCCTCACCTCCGCCTGAGCGACATCGCACGCATTTGCGGATCGACGGGACGCGCTCCGTGCGGGCGTCGTACGGCTGTGCGACGCTGCCGCGGTGAATGATCACGGGGGAAGCCCGGGCGGGACGCGTCGGTCGCGCCTGGCCGATTACATGGACATGACGGCCACACCGGCCGTAGCTGCCGCATCACAGCAGGCTCCCGTACGGGCGCCCGGTGCCGCGCCGGAATCTCTGCCGGCAGGGTGGTCTCCGCCCGACCCCTCTCCCAGCCCTCCCGGTACGTGGCATCCGGCCCCTCCGGCTCCCGCCGGCGTTCCCGGGGCTTACCCACCCGGTGTTCCGGGGGCGCCGCTGGACGCGGAGGCGGAGGAGCGCCGACGTGAGTTCGCGGCGGTGCTCGAGGCTTTCCGGGATACGGCGGTGCTGGTGCCGCGCAGACGCGGGTCCCTGCTGACCACCGACTTCGGCGGCGTGCGGTGGATCCTCGCGTTCTCCGACGAGTCGGCGCTGGCCCGGTACGCGATCGCCCGGGGCGAAGGCGACGCCGAGTGGGAGTACCAGACGGTCCTCGGGGCCCGGCTGCTGGATGCGGCGGTGCCGAGCGCCGGGGTGCCGTGCGGGGTGGCTCTGGACGCGGCCGACGGCGAGGAGCACGCGGTGCTGTTCCCGCCCGTGGCGGGGGTGGTACCCGACGCGGTGGCGGTGGACAAGGGCTTCACAGGCGTGGCGGGGACGGGGGTAGAGGCGTGAACCGCGGCGGCACGGCTGACGGGGGCAGCGCGGATCTGGCCGCTGCCGGGCTGGGCGAGATCGCCGGCGGGCTGACACAGGCGCTGGGCGAGCTGAAGGAGCTCAACTCCGACAGCCTCGCGGGCGCCGGTCGGGGCTTCGGCAACATCGCCATGTCCGGACTGGAACTGGGGCACGAGAGCCTGACGGCGACGTTCTCGTCGTTCTGCGAGCGCTGGGAGTGGGGCGTACGCGCACTCGTCAACGAGGGCAACGCGCTCGCCGTGAGGACCGGTCTCGCGGCAGGCACGTACCACGAGACCGAGCAGTACATGGAGGGCACGTTCAAGATCCTCGGCAACGCGGCCATCGGCAATCCCTACGCGTCCGAGGACGAGGTCACCAAGCAGGGATGGCGCGACATCGCCACTTCCGGCGTGCTGAGCGGCCCCGACTACAGCCGGGAGTCCTTCGAGCAGGCGAAGGACAACATGGCCCAGGGTTGGAAGGACGCGGGGCGCGATGTGATGACGTCCAAGACCGTCGGGCTGCCGGGCCTCAATCCGGAACTCATGCACGAGTCCGTCGGGGTGTCCGACGAGCAGTACGAGCAGTGGCTGGATGAGAAGTTCGGGCCTTCTCCCGAGGAAAGGGCCGCTGCCGCCCAGCAACAGCAACAGCAACAGCAACAACCGCAGCAGCTCGTACCGCCCAGAGGGCTGGGCGGTGGTGAGGGCTGATGGGCGGTGTGCTCGACGACATAGGCGACGGCTTCAAGGACCTCGGCAACACCATCGAGGACGGTGTCAACGACGGCCTCGGCGCCCTTGAGGAAGGCTTCGACGCCGGAAAGAAACAGGTCGGCCACGGCGTCGACTGGCTCTCGGACAAGGCCGGGGAACAACTCGACGCCCACGGCATGCACGGCGCCGCGGAAGTGGTCAGGGACGCGGGCGACGGCCTGGCGTCGAAACTCGGTGCGACGCCCGGCGAGCTGCAACTCGGCCAGACCGAAGAAGCGAACGAGCTCATCCATGGCAACCCCGGCCGGATCCGCTCGAGCACCGCACACCTGAAGGACTTCCAGGCAGCCTTCGAGAAGGTCGGCCAGGGAATGCGGAAGGTCGACTCCTCGCGCTGGCTGGGCGAGGGCGGCAACGCCTTCCGGGAAAAGTTCGGCGTCCACCCGACCAAGTGGCTCCACGCCGCCGACGCGTGCGAAAAGGCCGCCACCGCTCTCGAGGCGTACGCCGAGACCGTTCGATGGGCGCAAGGCGAGGCCTCCGAGGCCATCCGGATGCACCGGGAAGGCAAGCGCGCGTCGGAAGAAGTCAAGGCGGCCCTGGCCACCGCCAAAGACAAGGAGACCCCTGAGGCCAAGGCCGCACAGGCCCGGTGCGAGGCGCTCCTCGAGGCGGCCGAGACCAGGCTCGCCGACGCCCGCAGACAGCGGAACGACGCGGCCCGCGACGCAGAGGCCCTGGTCAAGCAAGCCATGGCCCACGCCCCGGCCGAACCACCACCCCTCGACCGCCTCGGCAACACACTCGCCGACGGCGCCCAGGCCTACGCGACGGAGTACACGCACTTCGTCGGCGGAATCCTCAAGGGAACGGCGGGACTGGTCAACTTCGTGCGCGGTCTGAACCCCATGGACCCCTACAACCTGACCCACCCCGCCCAGTACATGCAGAACGCCTCCATGACGCTCTCCGGGCTGGTGTCCACGGTCTCCCACCCCGACCGAACGGTCACGGCCGTCATCGACGGCTTCAAGAAGGACCCGTCCGAGTTCCTCGGCCGCCTCGTCCCCGAGCTGATAGGCACGAAGGGCACCGGTCTGGGACGCACCGGCCTGCGACTCGCGGTCAAGGAGGGTGTGGAGTCGGGGGCGTCGAACCTCGCGACGCGGGCGTCGAAATTCCGCAATTTCGACGATATGGGGAAACGGCGCACCTGGAACCTCTTCCGGAGTGAGGAATCAAAGATTCCCGTGCCCCCTCGCACGCCGGGCGACCATGCCTTGATATCCGGCGACCCGGTCTACTTCAGCAAGCACACCACCACCATCGGATATGACGATCGCACGATGGCAAACCTGAACCGCGTCGCACGCGAACCCGGAAAGCACGACGTATTCATTCATGGCACGAACAGAGGCGTCTTCCTGCCCGGGCAGATGAACAGCGCAGGCAACGTCCTTATGGATTTCGAAGTCCATCCGACCCATATCTCTGACGCCATCCGCAGCAATCCCCACTATGATGGCGGACCAGTAAGGCTCATCTCGTGTCACTCCGGATACGCCGACACCGCAGAACTCCCTCTGGCACAGAGCGTGGCCAACGACCTCGGGGTTCCAGTAACCGCCCCGACGAACAGGGTGGGAACCGACTCCCTGAAAGGCTTAGATCAGACACCCGAGATTGGCAGGAATGGCTACTGGCGAATATTCTTGCCAACCTTGCATGGAGGATCTCCACCTGTGGTACCGGTCCCCGATTAGCGAAGAATCAACGGAGACGCAATGTTCAAACCACTAGGCTTCTTCCGCGAGCTGGATCCGCAGGTCGAGGATGACTCCGCTCCGTCGATCCATGATGCCGTTCGACCTCATGGACTGGATGACGAGTCAGGAATCCTGGCCTACCTTTCATCGGGCACTGAAATCTACACCACCATGGGAGCGGACCGAGATGTCATCAGTCGTGACGAGTGGGTGCCCGGAGCGGGCTCACTCGTCACGGATGGCACGTGGTTGTGGCCAGTCGAACTGCGCCACTATGTGAAGCGCTACCACGTAGAACTGCCCGAAGAATTCCTGGCGACAGTTCGCTCCATGCGCTATACCGCTCCAGCAGTGCCACGTGCCCGCGCTAGGGAGATCTTCGACGAGGCCTTCGGGAGAACATCCCACGATTCTGAAGACCACAACGAAGACGGCTCAGGTGGCTTCTTCTCCTTCTACCTGTCCGAACTGAACCCGAAGATCGCCAGCAGTCTGTTGAAGAGTCTGGAGACCGCGGGGCTGAACGCCTGGACCCGGCTCAGCCGTGAAATCTTTCTCCGTCCTGACCGAAACCGTGCCGGAGATCCCCCGCTTCTGCGCGACGAGCAGGAGCTGGCCGACCTCCTCGCCAGCCCGGGTGGCCTCTCGTTCGCTCTCCACCTGTGGCACTCGCCGGGCATCTCTACCGTGATGCGCCTGCGCCGGCTGGAAGACAGCTCAGTAGTTCTCACATACGAGCTCCGCACCCTGCACGAGCCGGAACGCGAGGAGGTGGTAGCTGCACTGGTCCGAGCCCTCGACCAGCTCCGCGACCATTGCCGAGGATTCGTGCTCGACCGCACCGGGAACAGCAGCCCGGACGCCTCCTGGGACCCCGTGATCTGCAACGGTGCATCACCGACCGCGCCGCTGCCCGACAGCCTCGCGGTCGACACAAGTCGCTTCACGCCGCCGTCCGGGCTCGGCTCCATGACGCCCACCTCGTACGGGCACCTGACCGTCTACAGCAAGAGCCCTGCTGAGGGCGGAGGTCCGTGACACCGGGCATGTCCTGTCGAAGGATCAGCTTCGGGAGTCATTTCAGCAGCGAACGGGAGACTGCTACTCAAACGTGGCCTGAAATGCAAAATCTCATGAGCCTTAAAAAATGACAGTGGCCAGTGACAGATATACGGGGAAGTAGTACGTGGTAGTTAAGGAAGGCTTCGCCTGTGAACGCTGAGAAGGAAACGCTGCGCTTCGTGAAGCGGCGCAGCAGTCCGAGCTCCGAGGACTACGGATCCGCCATCGTGGACGGGTCGCCGGTTTACGCTTCCAGGACCCGTGAGCCAGTCCAGTACGTCGCTGTGGCCGACGGCAGCGGCACGGAGGTCGGCTACCTGTGGATCAGCGAACGAAGCGGGGCTGCGGGCTGGGTTCGCCGACGAGCCGTCTCCAACGGGCACATGGCATGGGCCGACGGCCTGCGCGAAGCCAAGGCACGCGGTCTCACTCCGCTGGAAGCGCTGAGCGAGATGATCCGGGACTCACCCGCGTCGAAGAGCCGTGTTGTCCCCGGCTCCCTGGCCGAGGCTCCCAACTCGGACGCGATCCACGACCTCGCCGGGGACCCGCCCAGGGAACGCACTTGGCACGCGGCGACCGGGGTGCTGCTCGGCCTGGCACTCGGTGATGCGATGGGGTATCCCACCGAGTTCCTGAACACGCAGCAGATCACCACCATGTTCGGCCCCTGGCACAAAATGGAGATGCCCCTCTCCGCGGGAGACGTCGTGCGGGTGACCGACGACACCCAGATGGCGCTCGCTGTCGGCGACGCCCTCGGGGAAGTCACCACGAATCCACGAGGCAGCGGAGGGTCCTGGGCAGCCCCGCAGTCCGTCGCTCCTGTTCAGGTGGAGGCCGCCCTGCGCAGGCATTTCGTGTCCTGGCTGCGCTCCCCCGACAACAACCGTGCCCCCGGGCAGACCTGTCTGGACGCATGCGCCGGGCTGGAACGCGGTCTCCCGTTGCAGGACGCCACCGTCATCAGCTCCAAGGGCTGCGGCGCGAACATGCGCGTGGCCCCCGTCGCCCTAATACCCGGACTGACGCCCGAACAGCGCTCCGGAATCGCCCAGCTGCAGGCCGCACTCACCCACGGCCACCCGACCGCACTCGCCGCCAGCGACCTGACGGCCCACGCCGTCTGGCTCCTCGCCCATGGCTGCGCATTGGACGAGCTCCTCCCCCAGTTGCGCCTCCACGCCCTCCAGTCACAGCGCAAGTACCACGCCGAGTGGCTCGGGAATCTGGCACACAAAGCGGGAGCACCGGACCCAGCCACGTTCATCGCCTTCGGATGGGACGAGTGTCTGCGGGCCCTCGACAAACTGACCGACGCCCTGCGCGATCCAGACCCCGACATGGACCCCTGTGTGGCCGTCGGAGCCGGCTGGATCGCCGAAGAAGCCCTCGCCACCGCGCTGTACTGCTTCCTCGTGGTCGACGGTGACGCCCGTGCGTCGATCCAGCGAGGAGCGCACTCTTCCGGAGACTCCGACTCCATCGCAGCCCTCGCCGGCGCCTTCGCCGGGGCGAAGCACGGCCCCAGGTACTGGCTGCCCGAATGGGTCGAGGTACTCGAGTACCGCGACCGCATCCATGACCTCGGTCGTCTCTGGGACTGAGCTTGATGGGGCAGGACGTCGGGGCCTGCCCGGACGCCCCTCGCGCGCGCTCACTCGTGCGGGTGAGTTCGACAACTTGCGCATATTCAGTGCGGGTTCGCTGCCTAGCCTCGTCGGCGCGAACTGTCTGGCATGTGTCAGAGGCATTCGCGATTCATTCCGCGACCGCAAGGACACGCATGGTCAGCTCACCTCACGAGGCGATGCACCGCATCTTCCAGGAGTACCCGGACCTCTTGTCCGGCGTCTCCAAGGTGCTGGGCGTCGACCTCCCCCAGCCCACCTCGGTCACGGTCCTCCCCACGGACCTCACGGAGACCCGACCCCTGGAACGCCGCCTCGACACACTGCTGCGGTTCGACGCGCGGAACGGCGAGTCCTTTCTGCTCGCCGTGGAGGCCCAGGGCAAGAAGGACCCGTCCAAGCCCGCCAGCTGGGCGTTCTACCTGTCGTATCTGTACACGAAGTACCGGATGCCGCCCCTGCTCCTGGTCGTCTGCCAGGACCGTGCCACCGCCGAGTGGGCCACCCGGCCGTTCAACATCGGCCCCCCGCAAGTGGCCGGCGCTCACCCTTCGCCCCCTCGTGGCGGGTCCGCACAACCTGCCAGTGATCACCGACCCGGCCGAGACCCGCAAGGACCTCGCGCTCGCGACACTTGCCGCGATCACCCACCGCGAGAATCCGGACATCGGCGCCATACTGAAAGCCGTGTCAACCGTGCTGCGGGACACGCCGCAGGACGTCGCCTACCCCATCGTCGAACTCATCGCCCAAGGCATGGGCACACACCCAGCCGCAGAACAGTGGAGGAAGCTGGTGGCCGTGGACCTGTCTTTCTACAAGTCGCCTCTCTCCGAGGAAATCCGGGACGAGGGCCGGACCGAAGGGCAAGCGGAGTTCGTCCTGCTCGTCCTGGAGCAGCGTGGCATGGACGTTTCCAAGGACGTTCGTGAGCGTGTCACCGCCTGCGGCGATCCCGAAGCCCTCCGCCGCTGGCTGGCCCGCGCCCTCACCGTCGGCCGTGCCGAGGAAATCTTCGAGGACCAGTAGGCCAGTGCCCGGAATGGTCAGCCCGCAGCGTCGCCGTCCCGGATCGCCGCCGCCGCGCGGTGCAGTTCGGTGAGCACCGTGCGGACTGCTCTGCGGGCGGTGCGTTCCGGGCGGTGGAGGACGTCGATGTGGCGGCGGGCGTGGACGCCGCTGAGGGGGCGGAGGACCACGCCGGGGTGCGGGCGTGTGGTCCAGCGGGGCATCAGGGCGAGTCCGCCGCCCGCGGCGACCGCCTCCGCCACCACGGTGAACTCGTTGATGCGGTGGACGATGTCGAGGCGGCGGTTCGCGGCGGTGGCGATCGCCTCGACCGTGGCCATCAGCGGGAATCCGTCGTGCACCGTGATCCAGGGCTGGTCCGCCACATCGCCGGGGCGCAACCGCGGGAGCGCCGTCAGCGGATGGCCGGCAGGCAGGGCGACGTCGAGTGGTTCGCGCAGGAGGGTGGTCACCGCCACGGTGCCCGGCCAGCCCGGGGCCGGGGCGAGTCGATGGGCCAGGACGAGGTCGTAGTCCCGGGTGAGCCGGGGGAACTGCTCCTGCTCCACGTCCTCGTCGGCGAGCGCGAGCCGTGGGCTACCGGGCCCCGCGAGCCCCTTGAGAAGCAGCGGGAAGAGTGTGGCGGCAGCGCTGTGGAAGGCCGCCACCGACACACTGCCGTCAGGCCGGTCCACGTATGCGTCGACGATGTGCCGCGCCTTGGCCATGGCGCTCTCCACCTCGATCGCGGCTCCGGCCAGCGCCTGCCCGGCGTCCGTGAGCACCAGCCGCCGTCCCTGGCGCTCGGTGAGCGGTACGGGCATCGAACGCTGCAAGAGCCGTAGCTGCTGCGAGATGGCCGACGGCGTCACCAGCAGCGCATCGGCGACCGCCGTGACGCTCCCGAGCTCGCCGAGCTCGCGCAGGATCCGCAACTGCCGTTCGTCCACCCGCACAGTGTAGGAAAACTGAAGGATTGCTTGAGAAGTACGTACTGGGCTTCATGATTGCCCTGGTGCACCGTAAGGGCGTGCCTCCTGCCCGCCGTACCGACGCGGTACTCCTGCTGGTCGCCATCGTCTGGGGCTCCAGCTATCTCGCCGCCAAGTCGGCGACGTCCGCCCATCCGGTCCTCATCGTCCTGTTCGCGCGGTACGCCATATCCGTACTCGCCTGCCTCGCACTCGTCGCCGCCCGTCCCCGCCCTCGTCCCGGCTCCCGCCACCGGCCCTGGCGCCTCAATCGGAACGAAGCGCGGGCGGGAACACTCCTCGGGCTCACCCAGGCGGCGGTGCTGGTGCTGGAGACCTACGGGGTCGCCCACACCAGCGCGGCCAATGCCGGCCTGATCATCAGCCTGACCGTGGTGCTCACGCCCCTGCTGGACCGCAGCGCACCAGGTGGGAGGCTGCCGCCGCGCTTCTTCGCCGCTGCCGGGGTGTGCGTCCTGGCCGTGGGGCTGCTCATGGGCACGACCGGCCTGCAAGCCCCGCGGAGCGGCGATCTGCTGATGCTCGCGGCGGCCGTCGTACGGGCGGCGCACGTCGCGCTGGTCGGACGGCTGAGCGCAGGCCGTGACCTGCGCCCGCTCCAGCTGACCACCTGCCAGACCGCGATCGGTACGGCGCTCTTCCTGCCGTACGCGTGCGCGTCCGGCGGGCTCGCCGATCTGGCTCACGCTCCGGTCGGCGACTGGCTGCAGCTGGTGCATCTCGCGCTGTTCTGCAGCGTGTTCGCCTTTCTCGCGCAGACCTGGGCAGTGCAGCGCACATCCGCCAGCCGGGCGAGCCTGCTCCTCGGCACCGAACCGGTCTGGGCCGTCACCATCGGCATGGTCGTCGGCGGCGAACGTCTGGGCGTCCTCACGGCCACCGGCGCGGCGCTCATGGTCGCCGGGACCTACTGGGGGCAGAGCATCGAACGCAGTCACCGCACCGACCCCAAGGAAGTCGCACCATGCCCGACCTCGCCCCCGCCGCCGGCCACGACACCTACGAGCGTCTGATCTCCCTGCTCGACACCACGGGCACCTCCTACCGGCTCATCGACCACCGCCCCGAGGGCGCCACCGAGGCCGTCAGCGCCCTGCGCGGACACGCGGTGGCCGAGGCGGCGCAGTGCATCATCCTCAGGGTCAGGCCCGACCGGTCCCTGGCCGTCTCCGGAGCCGACTACGCCCGGCTGGCCAAGCCGCGGGTCGTGCCCATCGCCCTGCCCTGAGCCACGCCGTCAGCCCGATATTCGGTCGATCACCCCTCCCCCGCGCTCCTACAGTGGCCGGGCACGTCATCGCCACGGGGGGCCGATCACCATGCGCACGCAGCAGCCGCGCACGCACTATCCGCGGACACCGCATCTGCCGTGGTCCCCTGGGGCCTCGTCGGACGACGTACGCGTCATGGACCTGCGCGGACTGCGCGGCCGGGAAGTCGTGGTCACCGAGAAGCTCGACGGCGAGAACACCACGCTGTACGCGGACGGCCTGCACGCGCGCTCGCTCGACTCCGCGCATCACCCCTCCCGCGCCTGGGTGAAGGCTCTCCAGGGCCGGATCGCCGATCGGATACCGGCCGGGTGGCGGGTGTGCGGCGAGAACATGTTCGCCCGGCACTCGCTCGCGTACGGCGAGCTGGAGAGCTGGTTCTACGGCTTCTCGGTCTGGGACTCCGAGGGCCCCGGCGGCCGGTGCCTGGACTGGGACCGGACCGTGGACTTCCTGCGGCAGCGCGGCATCCCCGCGCCACCGGTGCTGTGGCGGGGCGTACTCGACCGGGACTCCGAGCGGGTCCTGCGGGCTCTGAAGCCCGACACGGGGCGCACGGAGGGGTACGTCGTCCGCAGCGTCGAGGGCTTCGCCCTGGCGGAGTTCGGGCAGCGGGTCGCCAAGTGGGTGCGGACCGGGCATGTGCAGACCGACCAGCACTGGATGCACACGGCGGTCGTCGAGAACGGCCTGGATTCCGCCGCCGCGCTGTGGGCGGTGCGTTCGGGGGCGGCGCCCGACGCCGAGGCGCTGCTGAACGCGGTGGGCGTGGCCTCGGGGTCCCACCGTGCGGCGGTGGCAGCCGCCGCGCGGCTCGACGCGCTCGGGCTGACGGGCGACGACCGGCTCGCGGGCGTGCTGGCCGCGCTGATGCACCGCGGCCACCGCGGTTCGCTCGCGGGGCGTCTCGCGGCACCGCTCGGGCTTCCGCTCGCGCGCCGTGTCGCCGACCTGGTGGGGCTGCACCCCGGGCTGCACCGCCCTTACCCGGACGAGGACCGCAGGCGCGGGCTCATCCGGCTGTCCTACGCCGTCGACCTCGGCGTGCTGCACGCGGTCGCCGACGCGGTCGCACCGGACCCCGAAGCACGCGAGCAGGTGGAATGGTCCGCGCTGTACGCGGAGGAGGCCGTGCCCCCGGACCAGGAGTCGCTGCGGCAGGCCTTCGCCGATCTGGGCACCCACGCGGCCGACCGCTGCTGGGCCGAGGCACGCGAGGCGTACGCCGAGGGCCGGATCCGCACCGCTGACGAGGCCGTCGCGGCCACCTGGCGCTGGCGGTCGGGCGACTTCCCCCGGCTGATCCAGATGGTGGGGCCGTCCGGCAGTGGCAAGAGCGGCTTCGCCCGCGGTCTCGGCGGAGTCGACGCGTATGTGAGCCTCGACGAGCTGCGCGAGGCCCGCGGCGCCCGCGCGGACCAGCGCGCCAACGGCGAGGTGCTGCGCGGCGGGCTGCACGGGCTCGACACCGCACTGGCCTCGGGTGGCACCGTGGTGTGGGACGCCACGTCCCTCAACCCGCACCAGCGCTCCCTTGTGCAGGGGATCGCCCGTCGCCATGACGCGCTGCACGTCCACGCGGTGCTGCTGGTGGACGAGGACGAGCTGGCCAGACGCAACAGCGCCCGGTCCCATCCGGTGCCGGACGGTGTGCTCACCGCCCAACTGCGCCGGTTCGTCCCGCCGTACCCCGGCCAGGCGCACCGCACCTGGTACATCGGTGCGGGCGGGACCGTGGAGGAGGAGGCGTAGGTGCGTACGAGCGAGGAGATCTTCCACCGGGTCCGCTGGGACGCGCGTTTCGATCCGGCCCGCTTCGTCATGGGGGTCCATCAGCGCGGCGCCGCGCCCAAGCGCGTGCCGCTCGGCGACTTCGTGCCGGGTGGTGAGATCCCCTGGCACCGGGTGCTGTTCTTCGAGGCGGACGGTGAGCTGGTCTGGGACCGGTCGACCGGCGTCGACCGGATCGACGCCACGGACGCGGGCCGGGTCCGGGACCCCAGACGGCTGCGGGCGCCCTTCTTCACAGCACGGACGCCGTATGCCTGGGACCCGTCACGCGGCTGGGTGCCGGAGGCGGCGCCCCGGGGCACTCCGGCCGGCGCCGGGCTGCGCGTGGTCACCTGGAACACCCTGTGGGACCGCTACGACAGCGAGCACATCGACACGGACCGTCGCCGGCCCCTGCTGCTGGCCGCCCTGCGCGACGCGGACGCCGACGTCATCGCGCTCCAGGAGGTCGAACCTGAGCTGCTCAGGATGCTGCTGGACGCGCGGTGGGTACGGGACGCGTACACGCTGGGCACCGGTCCGGACGGCAAGGAGGTCGACGACTGCGGACTGCTGCTGCTCAGCCGGGTGCCGGTACGGGAGGCGGCCGTGCATGTCCTCGGTCCGCACAAGGCCGTCGCGGCCATCGTCGTGGAAACCGCCTCGGGTCCGATGGTCGCGGCCGTGACCCATCTGAGCAGCGACCACTCCGCCAACGGCACCCAGCGCCGCGAGTCCGAGCTGGTCGAGCTGGCCGAAGGACTCGCGGGCGTGGCGGGCGATGTGGTGCTGCTCGGGGACTTCAACGACGGCGGAGGCCTGCCCGAGACGACCCTCGGCATGCGGGATGCCTGGACCGAGGTGCACGGCGCCGCCGACACCACACCCACCTTCGACCCCGGGGTCAATCCGCTGGCGGCGGTCTCCTCCCTGTCCGGCCGGGCGTCCCGGCTGGACAGGGTACTGCTGCGCGCGGAGGGGCTACGGGCGGACGGTGCCGCCCTGCTTGGCGCGGCCCCGGATGCCGACGGGCTCTACGCGTCCGACCACTTCGGCGTCACGGCCGATCTCAGCCTCGACGGCCCGGGCTCCTCCGGCGACGAGGTCACGCCCGGGGTGCTGGACGCCCACCCGACCCCGCGTACGGCGGTGGCGTGGATCCCGCCGCAGGAGCTGTGGGGCCCCGTCCAGGAAATCCGCGCCGACCACGACCCACAGGTACGGCGCTGGCCGCCGCATGTGAACCTGCTCTTCGGCTTCGTACCGGAGTCCGACTTCGAGGCCGCCGGACCTCTGCTGTCGGCCGCGCTCGCGGGCGTCGAGCCCTTCGACGCCCGGCTGCAGGGCGTCCACGGCTTCGGTCACCGGGACGACGCGACCGTATGGCTCGATCCGGCGGCCGCCGGCGAGGAGCCATGGCGGCGGCTGCGGCGAGCGCTGGAACAGCGCTTCCCCCGCTGCCGGGGCCACCGACACGGCTTCACCCCGCACCTCAGCCTGGGCCGTACAAAGGATGCTCATGCGCTGACCGAGGAGTGCGCCGCCCGTCTGGGCGACGCCCCCCTGCATGCCCGGGTGGGCGAGCTGGTGCTGCTGTCCCGCAGGGCCGACGAGCCCATGGCCGTGCGGGCGACGGTCGCACTGGGCACGGGCGAGCTGCGCTGGCTCCCGGAACCGGCTGCTGGTCGCGGCGCCGAGCCCGGGGCGGGGCGCCGTCCCGGCACCCCGGCTCCCCACCCGGCCGAACCCACGGAACCAACTGAACCCACCGATCCCACCGGTCCCACCGGTCCTGCCGATCCCCTCGATCCCGCCGATCCCGGCGGCCACCGCGCCCGCACCACCGCCCAGCGGCTGACCGAGGCGCTCGGCGGGGTCGTGTACGTGGTCGGCTCACGGCGCATGGGCTGCGCCCTGCCCGGTGCCGACCTGGACCTGGTGGCGGCGCTGCCCGGTGAAGCCCCGCTCGCCCAGGTGCGGGCGCGGGTCGTGGCCGCGTTGCCGGAGGCCACCGGCGTACGGGAGGTGGCGGGCGCGAGGGTGCCGGGGCTGCGGCTGCGTGCCGGAGGGCTCACCGTCGACCTGGTGGTCGTCGCCACGGGTACGCTCCCACCCGCTCAGGCCGTGGCCCGGCGCGCCGAGTTGGGCGAGGCGGCCGCGATCGCGCTCAGCGCGGTCAGCGACGCGGACGCGGTGCTGGAGCTCGCGGGTGCGCATCGTGCCGCGTTCGCCCATCTCGCACGCGAGGTGAAGGTGTGGGCGAGGGCTCGCGGGCTGGATGCGGCGCCGTTCGGCGGCCTGCCGGGGCTGGCCTGGTCGCTGCTCGCGGCCCGTACCGTCCATGAGGCCGGAACCGAAGCCGGTGGGCTCCCCGCCCCCGCGACGCTGCTGCGGCACTTCTTCGCCACCTGGGCGGCCTGGGACTGGCGGGAGCCGGTCATGACCCCGAGCCCGCCGGTGCGCTCCTGCACCGACCAGGTCAGTGCGTGCGGCTGGGACCTGGTCGCCCAGGAGCTCTACCGTGCCTGGGAACTGCTGGACGGCGCGGCGGAGTCGGGCGATGACCCGTGGCCCGCGCTGCTCGAAGCCCCGCCGCTGCACCGCAGGCATGCGGCCTGGGCCGTGCTGACCGTGCCCACCGGACCGGACGAGGGCCGGGTCCGTGGCCGGGTACGGGCGCTGCTCGGCGCGTTGGAGGCGGCAGGCGCGACCGGCGCGCACGCATGGCCGCGGCCGCTCGTTCCGGGCGACACCGGTGCCGCGGAGACTCGTTATGTCATTGGGCTGGGCGCCACCCCACCGGACCGCGACCGCCTCGGTGCCATCGCCGAGCGCTGGCTGCGCGGTCTGCCAGGCACCAGGCTCACCTGGGCAGGCCCCGGTGAGGTGCCGACCCTGCCCGCCGACCCAGCACTCCGGGACGTATGGGCGCGGGAGTACGGAGCAACCCGGAACTGAGAAAATCCGTCTAGCCCAGCGCGGTGACAGGCCCGACCGGCCCGGTACTCCGCGCCAGGGGAGATCACAGGACGCAGACGGGGACCAGGCAACGCCCGCTGCGGGGGAAGCGGACGGAGCACGGCCAAGTGGACGACAGAGCTGCGCGAAGCATGCCCGCGGCAAGACCCGCCGGCATATCCGAGGGCGCCGAAAGCAGCCCGGCGGGTCACCGCAACCATCGTCCACAGCCCCCTGGACGCCCGCGCAGACGCTCCGTCGTCGCCGGCCTCGCCGCCCTCACCGGCGCGACCGCGCTCTCCGCCTGCTCGGTACCGTCGCCGCGCCGCCCCACCCCGACGGCGGACCCCGCTCCCGGTATGCCGATCGCCAGCACGCACCGCGCGCAGCTGATGCAGATCCTCGCGCACCCGGACGACGACCTCTACTTCATGAACCCGGACACCCAGCGGATGGTGGACTCCGGGGTGCCGCTGCTCTGCGTCTACGTCACCGCGGGCGACCACGACGGCAGGAACCACATCCCCGGGGCCCAGGACGTCCCCGCCGACCGCCCCGGCTACTCCTCCGCACGCCACCAGGGACTGCGGCAGGCGTACGCCACCCTCCTCGGCCTCGGCAAGTTCACCCCTTGGCAGCGCGGGGTCGCGACGCTCCGGGGTGACCACCGTGCCGAGATCAACACGCTCACCAACGGCCACCGCCGGGTCGAGCTGGTCTTCCTCAATCTGCCCATGCACACCCCCCGGCGCTGGGAGGCACTCGGCAGCCTCTGGCACGACCGGGCACTCGGCCTGCACACCGTGGTGGCCGCGGACTCTCCGCTGCGCAAGACCGTCTCGTACGACTACGACGAGCTGGTCGACGTGCTCGTGGGGCTCATGGACGAGTACCGCCCGACGGTGATCCACACCCTGGATCCCGACCCGGACATCCAGCACAGCGACGAGGCGACCCGCAAGAAGGACAGCGAGCAGCCCGGCTACTCGGATCACCCCGACCACACGGCCGTGGCAGGCTTCAGCTGGGCCGCGATGCTGCGCTGGGTCGCCGACGCGACCAAGGACGGCGGCGAGGTGCCGGGCTTCATCGCCACAGCCTTCCGCGGCTACTACAACCGCCACTGGCCCAAGAACCTCCCGCCGCAGATACTCGGCGACAAGGCCGCACTGCTCGTCCCGTACGGCGGCGACCCGCGCTGGGACTGCGGCAATCCGTCGGGCTGCGGCGACTACAACGTGGGCGGCACGCGTCCGCTGACCAACAAGAAGGGCTGGGTCCGCTCGACCCACCACCGCTTCCCGGGCACCGGGCCGGTCGTCGTCACCGAGCGGGACGGGCGGCTCTCCGCGTACGGGGTGCTCGGGCTGCGTGCCGTGCGCTGGCGCGAAACCGCGCCGGGCAGCGGGCAGTGGGGGGCTCCCCAGGACCTCGGCGGCGGACCGCTGGCCCCCGCACTGGGCTCGGCGGCCCTCCCTGACGGCCGCCGACTGCTGTTCGGGCTGCGCTTCGCCGCACTCGGCGGCCACGGCGGCGCCAACCGGCGCGAGGTGGTGCTGCTCGAACAGCGCGCCGCAGACGGGGAGTTCCTGGCCTGGCAGGGTCTCGGCAATCCTGAGCGGGACGATGACCGGGGCCGCCGTATCGGTGTTCCCGTCGCGGTGGCATCCACCGACGGACGGGTGCATCTCTTCGTACGCAATGCCGACAAGGGCCTCAGCACGCGGGTCCGGAGCACGGACGGACGCTGGGACCGCTGGCGCGATCTCGGCGGCGCGGAGGTGCAGGACGGACTGTCCGCGGTCGTGGACGGCACGGGCCGGATCCATGTCTTCGCCGCGGGCCGTGACACCGTGCACCACTGGGCGCAGGACGAGCCCGGCAAGGAGATCACCTTCAGGCCGAGCGAGCCGGACAAGCCCGGCAGGCCGGGCGGGGCACCCACCCCGGGCGGTGCGCTGACCGCGCTGCCGACCGACGACGGCGGGGTCGAGCTGTACTACCGCAAGCCGGCCTCCGCCGCCCTGCTCACGGCACGGGCGGGCGGCTCCCCCGCGCGCACGCGTGCAGAACGGTTCGACGGGTACGGCTCGATCGGCGCGGCCGAATCCCCGAACGGGAGGGTGCTGCTCGGCCAGGACCTGCACGGCCGGGTCCAGATCCTCAGCGCAGGACACCTGCTGACGCGCACCCAGGGCACCCAGCCGCTCGGCTCGCCCACTCTCCATCTGGGCAGCTCGGGCGCCACGGCGGTCGGCATGGGCCCGGACGCCCGCCCGTGGATCTGGTACGCGGAGAGCGGCACGCCCGGCTGACCGCCCCACGGTCCCCTGCCGTACACGGCAAAGAGGCCCCGCACCTTTCGGTGCGGGGCCTCTCGCTTGGTGCTCGTAAGGAGCAACCAGGTCAGACCATCAGGTCGTCAAGCCGAAGTTCGGAGAACTTACTTGACGATCTTGGTGACCTGGCCGGCGCCGACGGTCCGGCCACCCTCACGGATGGCGAACTTCAGGCCCTCCTCCATGGCGACCGGCTGGATCAGCGAGACCGACATGGTGGTGTTGTCGCCCGGCATGACCATCTCGGTGCCCTCGGGGAGGGTCACGACGCCGGTCACGTCCGTGGTACGGAAGTAGAACTGCGGGCGGTAGTTGTTGAAGAACGGCGTGTGACGGCCACCCTCGTCCTTGGACAGGATGTAGGCCTGCGCCTCGAACTCGGTGTGCGGGGTGACCGAGCCCGGCTTGATGATGACCTGGCCGCGCTCGACGTCCTCGCGCTTGATGCCGCGGAGCAGCAGACCGACGTTCTCACCGGCCTGGCCCTCGTCGAGCAGCTTGCGGAACATCTCGATGCCGGTGACCGTGGTGGTGGTCTTCTCGGTCTTGATGCCGATGATGTCCACGGTCTCGTTGACCTTGAGCATGCCGCGCTCGATACGACCGGTGACGACGGTGCCACGACCGGTGATCGTGAAGACGTCCTCGATCGGCATCAGGAACGGCTTGTCGACGTCGCGCTCAGGCTGCGGGATGGACTCGTCGACGGCCTTCATCAGGCCGAGGAGCTTCTCGCCCCACTCCTTGTCGCCCTCGAGCGCCTTCAGCGCCGAGACGCGCACGACCGGCAGGTCGTCGCCCGGGAACTCGTACTCGGAGAGCAGCTCACGGACCTCGAGCTCGACGAGCTCCAGGATCTCCTCGTCGTCCACCATGTCGGCCTTGTTCAGGGCGACGACGATGTACGGAACGCCGACCTGGCGGGCCAGGAGCACGTGCTCCTTGGTCTGCGGCATCGGGCCGTCGGTGGCGGCGACCACGAGGATGGCGCCGTCCATCTGGGCAGCACCGGTGATCATGTTCTTGATGTAGTCCGCGTGACCGGGGCAGTCGACGTGGGCGTAGTGACGCGACTCGGTCTGGTACTCGACGTGCGCGATGGAGATGGTGATACCGCGCTGGCGCTCCTCAGGAGCCTTGTCGATCTGGTCGAAGGCCGAGGCCTCGTTCAGGTCCGGGTACGCGTCGTGCAGCACCTTGGTAATGGCGGCCGTGAGGGTCGTCTTACCGTGGTCGATGTGACCGATGGTGCCGATGTTGACGTGCGGCTTAGTCCGCTCGAACTTCGCCTTCGCCACTGGGGTCCTCCTGAAGAGTGGTTCTGTACGCCTTACTCATCCGGCGCCAGGTGATCTTTGCTGGGATGCCGGGGCCCGGGGCATTCCCACCGCATTACTTGCGTAGCGGCCGGAATGCCCCAGCAGGCTCCGGTGACAAGCCTAAAGCGTGTACTCGGGAGAGTTACTCGCCCTTGGCCTTCGCGATGATCTCCTCGGCGACGTTCCGGGGAACCTCGGCGTAGGAGTCGAACTGCATCGAGTAGCTTGCGCGACCCGAGGTCTTGCTGCGGAGGTCTCCGACGTAGCCGAACATCTCCGAGAGGGGCACGAGGCCCTTCACGACGCGCGCGCCGCTGCGCTCCTCCATGGCCTGGATCTGGCCACGGCGGGAGTTGATGTCGCCGATGACCTCACCCATGTAGTCCTCGGGCGTGGTGACCTCGACGGACATCATCGGCTCGAGAAGCACGGGCGAAGCCTTGCGCGCGGCCTCCTTGAAGGCCTGCGAACCGGCAATCTTGAACGCGAGCTCGGAGGAGTCGACCTCGTGGTAGCCACCGTCGAGAAGAATGACGCGGACGCCCGTCATCTCGTAGCCGGCCAGGATGCCGAACTGCATGGCCTCCTGCGCACCGGCGTCCACCGAAGGGATGTACTCCTTCGGGATACGGCCACCGGTGACCTTGTTCACGAACTCGTACGAGGCGTCGCCGCCCTCGATCGGCTCGATCGCGATCTGCACCTTGGCGAACTGACCGGTACCACCGGTCTGCTTCTTGTGGGTGTAGTCGTGACGCTCGACGGCCTTGCGGATCGTCTCGCGGTACGCGACCTGCGGCTTGCCGACGTTGGCCTCGACCTTGAACTCGCGGCGCATGCGGTCGACGAGGACATCGAGGTGCAGCTCGCCCATACCACCGATGATGGTCTGGCCGGTCTCCTCGTCCGAGTGGACCTGGAAGGAGGGGTCCTCCTCCGCGAGACGCTGGATGGCAACACCCAGCTTCTCCTGGTCACCCTTGGACTTGGGCTCGATGGCGACCTGAATGACCGGCGCCGGGAAGTCCATGGACTCCAGGATCACCGGGTTCTTCTCGTCGCACAGCGTCTCACCGGTGGTGGTCTGCTTCAGGCCCATGACGGCGACGATGTCGCCGGCGCCCACCGCGTCGATCTCCTCACGCTTGTTCGCGTGCATGCGGTAGATCTTGCCGATGCGCTCCTTCTTGCCCTTGACGGAGTTCAGCACCGCGGTGCCGGCCTCCAGGCGACCCGAGTAGACCCGGATGAAGGTGAGCTTGCCGAGGTGCGGGTCGCTCGCGATCTTGAAGGCGAGCGCCGACAGCGGCTCGCTCTCGGACGGCTTGCGCGAGACGACCTGCTCCGGGTCCTTGACGTCGTGGCCCTCGATGGCCTCGACGTCCAGGGGGGAGGGGAGGTAGCGCACAACGGCGTCGAGCAGGGGCTGAACGCCCTTGTTCTTGAACGCGGTGCCACAGAACACCGGGGTGACCGTGGTCTCGCCGCCCTTGCCGGAAGCGATGGTGATACGACGGATCGCGGCGTACAGCTGCTCCTCGGTGGGCTCCTGGCCCTCCAGGTACAGCTCCATGATCTCTTCGTCGTTCTCCGCGACCGTCTCGACCAGCTTGCCGCGCCACTCCTCAGCAGCCTCGGCGTGCGTGGCGGGGATGTCGACGACGTCGTACATCTCGCCCTTGGTGGCCTCGGCGGACCAGACAAGAGCCTTCATACGAACGAGGTCGATGACGCCCTTGAAGTCGGCCTCGGCACCGATCGGAAGCTGCATGACGATCGGAGTGGCGCCGAGGCGGTTCACGATCATGTCGACACAGCGGTGGAACTCGGCACCGGTGCGGTCGAGCTTGTTGACGAAGCAGATACGCGGCACGCCGTAGCGGTCCGCCTGACGCCAGACGGTCTCGGACTGGGGCTCCACACCGGCGACACCGTCGAACACCGTGACGGCACCGTCGAGGACGCGGAGCGAACGCTCCACCTCGACGGTGAAGTCGACGTGACCCGGGGTGTCGATGATGTTGATGGTGTGATCGACGTCCTCGAGCGGCCAGTGACAGGTCGTCGCGGCGGACGTGATCGTGATGCCGCGCTCCTGCTCCTGCTCCATCCAGTCCATCGTGGCAGCGCCGTCGTGGACCTCACCGATCTTGTAGCTCACACCGGTGTAGAACAGGATGCGCTCGGTGGTCGTCGTCTTGCCCGCGTCGATGTGGGCCATGATCCCAATGTTGCGGACCTTGGCCAGGTCAAGCGAAGTGGTGGCCATAAGGCTCAATCTTCTCTCGGTCTCGATGTGGGTAGCGACTACCAGCGGTAGTGCGCGAAGGCCTTGTTGGACTCGGCCATCTTGTGCGTGTCCTCGCGCTTCTTGACCGAAGCGCCGAGGCCGTTCGAGGCGTCCAGCAGCTCGTTCATGAGGCGCTCGGTCATGGTCTTCTCGCGGCGGGCGCGGGAGTAACCCACGACCCAGCGGAGCGCGAGGGTGGCGGCACGACCGGGCTTGACCTCGATCGGCACCTGGTAGGTGGCGCCACCGACACGGCGGGACTTGACCTCGAGAGACGGCTTGACGTTCTCGAGGGCGCGCTTCAGCGTGATGACCGGGTCAGCGCCGGTCTTCTCGCGGAGGCCTTCCATGGCGCCGTAGACGATCCGCTCGGCGGTGGAACGCTTGCCGTCGAGCAGAAGCTTGTTGATCAGCGACGTGACAAGAGGAGAGCTGTAGACCGGGTCGATGATGACCGGGCGCTTCGGGGCGGGGCCCTTACGAGGCATTCTTACTTCTCCTTCTTGGCGCCGTAGCGGCTGCGGGCCTGCTTGCGATTCTTGACACCCTGGGTGTCGAGCGAACCGCGGATGATCTTGTAGCGAACACCCGGCAGGTCCTTCACACGGCCACCACGCACGAGCACGATCGAGTGCTCCTGCAGGTTGTGTCCCTCACCCGGAATGTAGGCCGTGACCTCGATGCCGGAGGTCAGACGCACACGCGCGACCTTGCGCAGGGCCGAGTTCGGCTTCTTCGGGGTGGTCGTGAACACACGCGTGCAGACGCCGCGGCGCTGGGGCGAACCCTCGAGCGCGGGCGTCTTGTTCTTCTCGACCTTGTCCTGCCGGCCCTTCCGGACCAGCTGCTGGATCGTAGGCACTACTTCTCCGGTTTCTGTGTGCCGTAGTGAAACTAACCTGGAACGTCGCCGACCCACGCGGTCGGGTGTGTCGAACCGAGCGGACTTCCGCACAAGGCGAGAAGGGCACGATTACGGTGGCTGATAGTGGCTCGCCGTGCGGCTGAGGACACGCACACGAGCCCAGGCACACCCCAGGCACAAGGTCTGAGCGTACCTACCGCACCGAGTTCGGTCAAAACAAATGCACTGGCCCGGGCCCCCGACATGGGCCGTCCCCCTGAACTATCCGGCGCACGGCATGAACATGCGGCAGAACCAGCCGGGCGGGTCACGTCCTGCGGTCACCACCGCCCGGCCCCGTTGACGAGTCCGAAGCCCGCCGTGGGGCCGCCATCGGCCGGTACCGGCCGGGGTGGACTCCTCCCGTAAGGCGGTGGCCACAGGCGCGTCTGGGCGCCGCTGCTCGTCCTTCTGTGCGCGCTGCCGGGACGTCCGGCGTGGCACCGGATCCACCGTTGGCCCCGTCCGGAGAAACACCGCTGACGAAACAAGGGCGGCCACCCCGTGATGCACGGGGTGGCCGCCCTCTCAAGCTGCTCGCTTACTGGTTGTACGGACCGTAGTCGTAGTCCTCCAGCGGAACGGCCTGGCCGGAGCCGGTGCCGAACGGCGAGTAGTCGATGTCGTCGTAGCCGACGGCCGAGTACATCGCGGCCTTGGCCTCCTCGGTCGGCTCGACCCGGATGTTGCGGTAGCGGGACAGGCCCGTACCGGCCGGGATGAGCTTACCGATGATGACGTTCTCCTTGAGGCCGATCAGGGAGTCCGACTTGGCGTTGATCGCCGCGTCGGTGAGGACCCTGGTCGTCTCCTGGAAGGACGCCGCCGACAGCCACGACTCGGTGGCGAGCGAGGCCTTGGTGATACCCATCAGCTGCGGACGGCCGGAGGCCGGGTGGCCGCCTTCCTCCACGACCCGACGGTTCTCCTTCTCGAAGCGCGAGCGCTCCACGAGCTCGCCCGGCAGCAGCTCCGCGTCGCCGGACTCGATGATCGTCACGCGGCGCAGCATCTGCCGGATGATGATCTCGATGTGCTTGTCGTGGATCGACACACCCTGCGAGTTGTAGACCTTCTGGACCTCGCCGACCAGGTGGACCTGGACGGCCCGCTGACCGAGGATGCGCAGCACGTCGTGCGGGTTGGTGGCACCCACGGTGAGCTTCTGGCCCACCTCGACGTGGTCGCCCTCGCCCACCAGCAGACGGGCACGCTTCGAGATCGGGAAGGCCGTCTCGTCGCTGCCGTCGTCCGGGGTGACGACGAGCTTCTTGGTCTTCTCGGTCTCCTCGATCCGCACCCGGCCGGAGGCCTCGGAGATCGGGGCGACACCCTTCGGGGTACGGGCCTCGAAGAGCTCGACGACACGCGGCAGACCCTGGGTGATGTCGTCACCGGCCACACCACCGGTGTGGAAGGTACGCATCGTCAGCTGGGTACCGGGCTCACCGATGGACTGGGCGGCGATGATGCCGACCGCCTCACCGATGTCGACCAGCTTGCCGGTGGCCAGCGAACGGCCGTAGCAGTAGGCACAGGTGCCGACCGCGGACTCACAGGTCAGGACCGAGCGGGTCTTGACCTCCTCCACACCGGCGCCCACCAGGGCGTCGATGAGCACGTCACCGAGGTCGACGTTGGCCGGCGCGATGACCTTGCCGTCCACGACGACATCCTCGGCGAGCATCCGCGCGTACACGGAGGTCTCGACGTCCTCCGCCTTGCGCAGCACACCGTCGGCGCCGCGCTCGGCGATCCGCAGCTTCAGACCGCGCTCGGTGCCGCAGTCCTCCTCGCGGATGATGACGTCCTGCGAGACGTCGACCAGACGACGGGTCAGGTAACCCGAGTCGGCCGTACGCAGAGCGGTGTCGGCGAGACCCTTACGGGCACCGTGCGTGGAGATGAAGTACTCCAGCACGGACAGGCCCTCGCGGAAGGACGCCTTGATCGGACGCGGGATGGTCTCGTTCTTGGCGTTCGACACCAGACCACGCATACCGGCGATCTGACGCATCTGCATCATGTTTCCGCGAGCACCCGAGTTGACCATCATGAAGATGGGGTTGGTCTTCGGGAAGTTCGCGTTCATCGCCTCGGCGACCTCGTTGGTCGCCTTGGTCCAGATGGTGATGAGCTCCTGCGTGCGCTCCTGCTTGGTGATCAGACCGCGCTCGTACTGCTTCTGGACCTTCTCGTCCTGGGCCTCGTAGCCCGCGACGATCTCCTTCTTCGCCTCGGGAACGACGACGTCGGAGATGGCGACGGTGACACCGGAACGGGTCGCCCAGTAGAAGCCGGCCGCCTTCAGGTTGTCGAGCGTCGCCGCCACGATGACCTTCGGGTAGCGCTCGGCGAGGTCGTTGACGATCTCGGAGAGCTGCTTCTTGCCGACCGAGTAGTCGACGAACGGGTAGTCCTCGGGCAGCAGCTCGTTGAAGAGCGCACGGCCCAGGGTGGTGTTCAGCCGGAAGCTGTCACCCTGCTGCCACGCACCTCCGAGGCTGTCGTCCCCCTCCTCGTCGACCGGCGGGGTCCAGCCACGCGGCGGGACGGTACCGATCGGGAAGCGGATGTCGACCTTCGCCTGGAGCGAGAGCTCCCGGGCGTCGAAGGCCATGATCGCCTCGGCGGTGGAGTTGAACGCACGGCCCTCGCCGCGCACCTCGCGCTCCTCCTCGTCCGTGGTGAGGAAGAAGAGGCCCAGCACCATGTCCTGGGTCGGCATGGTCACCGGACGGCCGTCGGCCGGCTTGAGGATGTTGTTCGAGGACAGCATCAGGATGCGGGCCTCGGCCTGCGCCTCCGCGGACAGCGGAAGGTGCACGGCCATCTGGTCGCCGTCGAAGTCCGCGTTGAACGCGGTGCAGACGAGCGGGTGGATCTGGATGGCCTTGCCCTCGACCAGCTGCGGCTCGAAGGCCTGGATGCCGAGGCGGTGCAGCGTGGGCGCACGGTTCAGCAGCACCGGGTGCTCGGCGATGACCTCTTCGAGGACGTCGTACACGACGGTGCGACCGCGCTCGACCATGCGCTTGGCCGACTTGATGTTCTGCGCGTGGTTCAGGTCGACCAGGCGCTTCATCACGAACGGCTTGAAGAGCTCCAGCGCCATGGCCTTGGGAAGACCGCACTGGTGCAGCTTGAGCTGCGGGCCGACGACGATGACGGAACGCGCCGAGTAGTCGACTCGCTTACCGAGCAGGTTCTGACGGAAACGACCCTGCTTGCCCTTCAGCATGTCGCTGAGGGACTTCAGCGGGCGGTTACCGGGACCGGTGACCGGACGGCCGCGGCGGCCGTTGTCGAACAGCGCGTCGACGGCCTCCTGGAGCATCCGCTTCTCGTTGTTCACGATGATCTCGGGGGCACCGAGGTCGAGCAGACGCTTCAGACGGTTGTTCCGGTTGATGACCCGGCGGTACAGGTCGTTCAGGTCGGAGGTCGCGAAACGGCCACCGTCCAGCTGCACCATCGGACGCAGGTCCGGCGGGATCACCGGGACGCAGTCCAGCACCATGCCCTTGGGGCTGTTGCTGGTCTGGAGGAAGGCGGAGACGACCTTGAGGCGCTTGAGCGCACGGGTCTTCTTCTGGCCCTTGCCGGTACGGATGATCTCGCGGAGGCGCTCGGCCTCCTCCTCGAGGTCGAAGGACTCCAGGCGCTTCTGGAGCGCCGCGGCACCCATCGAGCCGTCGAAGTACGTGCCGAAGCGGTCACGCAGCTCGCGGTAGAGCAGCTCGTCGCCCTCGAGGTCCTGGACCTTGAGGTTCTTGAAGCGGCTCCACACCTCGTCGAGGCGGTCGATCTCGCGCTGCGCGCGGTCACGGAGCTGCTTCATCTCGCGCTCGGCGCCCTCGCGCACCTTGCGGCGCACATCGGACTTGGCACCCTCGGCCTCGAGCTCGGCCAGGTCGGACTCGAGCTTCTTGGCGCGGGCCTCGAGGTCGGAGTCGCGGCGGTTCTCGATCTGCTGCCGCTCGACGGAGACATGCGCCTCCAGGGAGGGCAGGTCGCGGGTGCGGCGCTCCTCGTCGACGTACGTGATCATGTACGCCGCGAAGTAGATGACCTTCTCCAGGTCCTTCGGAGCAAGGTCGAGCAGGTAGCCAAGACGCGACGGGACGCCCTTGAAGTACCAGATGTGGGTGACGGGGGCGGCGAGCTCGATGTGGCCCATCCGCTCACGGCGCACCTTGGCACGGGTCACCTCGACGCCACACCGCTCACAGATGATGCCCTTGAAGCGGACGCGCTTGTACTTACCGCAGTAGCACTCCCAGTCCCGGGTAGGACCGAAGATCTTCTCGCAGAAGAGTCCGTCCTTTTCGGGCTTGAGCGTGCGGTAGTTGATGGTCTCGGGCTTCTTGACCTCGCCGTGGGACCACTGACGAATGTCGTCAGCGGTGGCCAGGCCGATCCGGAGCTCGTCGAAGAAGTTGACGTCGAGCACTATGCGTCAATCCCTCTCAGGGTTGTAAGTCTGTGGTCTGAAACGGGGGCCTGGGGGTCGGCGGGGCCCTGTGGGTAAGGGCCCCGCCGGACTCCCGTCAGACCTCTTCGACGCTGCTCGGCTCGCGCCGCGACAGGTCGATGCCGAGCTCCTCCGCAGCGCGGAAGACGTCCTCGTCGGTGTCGCGCATCTCGATGGACATGCCGTCCGAGGACAGCACCTCCACATTGAGGCACAGGGACTGCATCTCCTTGATGAGCACCTTGAAGGACTCGGGGATGCCGGGCTCGGGGATGTTCTCGCCCTTGACGATGGCCTCGTAGACCTTCACGCGGCCGGTGACGTCGTCGGACTTGATGGTCAGCAGCTCCTGGAGGGCGTATGCGGCGCCATAAGCCTCCAGCGCCCACACCTCCATCTCACCGAAGCGCTGGCCACCGAACTGAGCCTTACCACCCAGCGGCTGCTGGGTGATCATCGAGTAGGGACCGGTCGAGCGGGCGTGCAGCTTGTCGTCGACCAGGTGGTGCAGCTTGAGGATGTACATGTACCCGACCGAGATCGGGTCCGGGAACGGCTCACCGGAGCGGCCGTCGAACAGACGGGCCTTACCGGTCGGGAGCACCATGCGGTCACCGTCCCGGTTCGGGATGGTGTGCTGGAGCAGACCGGCCAGCTCGTCCTCACGGGCACCGTCGAAGACCGGGGTCGCGACGTTGGTGCCCGGGGCGACCTGGTCGGCACCGATGGCCTGGAGACGCTCGGCCCACTCGTCCGCGAGGCCGGAGACGTCCCAGCCCCGGCTGGCGAGCCAGCCCAGGTGGATCTCCAGGACCTGTCCCGGGTTCATTCGGGACGGGACACCGAGCGGGTTGAGGATGATGTCGACCGGGGTGCCGTCCTCCAGGAACGGCATGTCCTCGATCGGGAGGATCTTGGAGATGACGCCCTTGTTGCCGTGACGGCCGGCGAGCTTGTCACCGTCGGTGATCTTGCGCTTCTGCGCCACGTACACGCGCACCAGCTGGTTCACACCGGGGGGAAGCTCGTCGCCCTCCTCGCGGTCGAAGACGCGCACGCCGATGATCTTGCCGGTCTCACCGTGCGGCACCTTCAGCGAGGTGTCACGGACCTCACGGGCCTTCTCACCGAAGATCGCACGGAGCAGACGCTCCTCCGGGGTCAGCTCGGTCTCACCCTTGGGCGTGACCTTGCCGACGAGGATGTCGCCGGCGACGACCTCGGCACCGATACGGATGATGCCGCGCTCGTCGAGGTCGGCGAGGACCTCCTCGGAGACGTTCGGGATGTCCCGGGTGATCTCCTCGGGGCCGAGCTTGGTGTCACGGGCGTCGACCTCGTGCTCCTCGATGTGGATCGAGGAGAGGACGTCGTCCTGGACGAGGCGCTGCGACAGGATGATCGCGTCCTCGTAGTTGTGACCCTCCCACGGCATGAACGCGACGAGCAGGTTCTTGCCGAGCGCCATCTCGCCGTTCTCGGTGGCCGGGCCGTCGGCCAGGACCTGGCCCTCGACGACACGGTCGCCCTCGGCGACGACGACCTTCTGGTTGACCGAGGTGCCCTGGTTGGAGCGGGCGAACTTGGCCAGGCGGTACGTGATGTACGTGCCGTCGTCGTTGGCGACGGTGATGTAGTCCGCGGAGAGCTCCTGGATCACACCGTCCTTCTCGGCCTTCACCACGTCACCGGCGTCGGTGGCGCAGCGGTACTCCATGCCGGTGCCGACGAGCGGCGCCTCCGCCTTGATGAGCGGAACGGCCTGGCGCATCATGTTCGCGCCCATCAGGGCACGGTTGGCGTCGTCGTGCTCGAGGAAGGGGATCATGGCGGTCGCGACCGACACCATCTGGCGCGGCGAGACGTCCATGTAGTCGACCTCGGCCGGCGGCACGTAGTCGACCTCGCCGCCACGGCGGCGGACCAGCACACGGGCCTCGGCGAAGCGCATGTCCTCGCCCAGCGCGGCGTTGGCCTGCGCGATGACGAAGCGGTCCTCCTCGTCGGCGGTCAGGTAGTCGACCTCGTCGGTGACCTGGCCGTCGGCGACCTTGCGGTACGGGGTCTCCACGAAGCCGAACGCGTTGACGCGGCCGTACGAGGCGAGCGAACCGATCAGACCGATGTTCGGGCCTTCGGGGGTCTCGATCGGGCACATGCGTCCGTAGTGGGACGGGTGCACGTCTCGGACCTCGAAGCCCGCCCGCTCACGGGACAGACCGCCGGGGCCCAGCGCCGACAGACGGCGCTTGTGGGTCAGGCCCGACAGCGGGTTGTTCTGGTCCATGAACTGGGACAGCTGGCTGGTGCCGAAGAACTCCTTGATGGAGGCGACGACCGGCCGGATGTTGATCAGGGTCTGCGGCGTGATCGCCTCGACGTCCTGGGTGGTCATGCGCTCGCGCACGACACGCTCCATACGGGCGAGACCCGTACGGACCTGGTTCTGGATGAGCTCGCCGACGTTGCGCAGGCGGCGGTTGCCGAAGTGGTCGATGTCGTCGGTCTCGACGACGATCTGCGTGCCGTTCTCGCCGGCCGTCTCGGTCTCACCGGCGTGCAGCTTGACCAGGTACTTGATGGTCGCGATGACGTCGTCGGTGGTGAGCACGCCGGCGTCCAGCGGCTCGTCGGCGCCGAGCTTCTTGTTGACCTTGTAGCGACCGACCTTGGCGAGGTCGTAGCGCTTCGGGTTGAAGTAGAGGTTCTCCAGAAGCGTCTGCGCGGCCTCACGGGTCGGGGGCTCGCCCGGGCGCAGCTTGCGGTAGATGTCGAGCAGCGCGTCGTCCTGGCCCTGGGTGTGGTCCTTCTCCAGGGTGGCGCGCATCGACTCGTACTCGCCGAACTCCTCAAGGATCTGCTCGGTGGTCCAGCCGAGCGCCTTCAGCAGGACGGTGACGGACTGCTTGCGCTTGCGGTCGATGCGGACACCGACCATGTCGCGCTTGTCGATCTCCATCTCCAGCCAGGCACCCCGGGACGGGATGATCTTGGCGGAGAAGATGTCCTTGTCGGACGTCTTGTCGATGGAGGAGTCGAAGTAGACACCCGGCGAGCGGACCAGCTGCGACACCACGACACGCTCGGTGCCGTTGATGACGAAGGTGCCCTTGTTGGTCATGAGCGGGAAGTCGCCCATGAAGACCGTCTGAGACTTGATCTCGCCGGTCTCGTTGTTGGTGAACTCGGCCGTGACGAAGAGCGGCGCGCCGAACGTGAAGTCGCGCTCCTTGCACTCGTCGATCGAGTTCTTCGGGGGCTCGAAGCGGTGGTCGCGGAAGGTCAGCGACATCGACCCGGAGAAGTCCTCGATCGGCGAGATCTCCTCGAAGATCTCCTCCAGACCGGACTTGGTGGGAACGTCCTGTCCGGACTCCAGAGCCGCCTCGACCCGAGCCTTCCAGGCGGCGTTGCCGAGCAGCCAGTCAAAGCTCTCGGTCTGCAACGCGAGAAGGTTCGGAACCTCGAGAGGCTCCTTGATCTTTGCAAAAGAGATGCGCAGCGGGGCGGTGCTTGCGCCGTTGTTCGTATTCGCGGTCGAGGCGTTGCGCGAGGCGGCCAAGAGGGGGTCCTTCCGAGGGCTCGGACTCACTACGCGCGTACCGGTCCCAAGCCGGGCACAGGGCTAGAAATCCCAGGTCAAAGGGTATTCGGCCAACAGTGCTCTTGCGAGGGCATGCCCCTGGTGACGGGCAGGAGGCAGCTAACAGGCAGCGCAAAGGGTCAGTGTAGCCACTTGGCCCACTGATGTCCAGGGCGGGTATTCCGCGACCCTCGTTGTTCTCAACTCCGCCGGTATGCCGTGCGCCGGAAGGCGCACACCGATACTGCCCGTTCGGTCGTCGATCCATGCCTCGAACTTGGACCGTTGTGACGACGCGTCCTGAGAATTGCGCGCTGCGTGCGGTTCGTCAAGGCCCTCCACCTGGTGGAGATCGTCACCTGGCGCACGGCGAAGATCACCTTACTCTCCGCTGCCGACGGTGCAAGACGACCACCCGCAGGTGTCAGGAACGCCGAAGGGCGACCACCCGCTTGGGTGATCGCCCTTCAGTGTGTGCGCGTTACAGCGCGGGAGTCCGGAGACTCGGGGTCACTTGACCTCGACCGAGGCGCCAGCGGCCTTGAGGGACTCGGCAGCCTTCTCGGCGGCCTCCTTCGCGACCTTCTCGAGGACCGGCTTCGGGGTGCCGTCGACGAGGTCCTTGGCCTCCTTCAGGCCCAGGGAGGTCAGCTCACGCACGACCTTGATGACCTGGATCTTCTTCTCGCCGGCGCCGGTGAGGATGACGTCGAACTCGTCCTGCTCCTCGGCGGTCTCGGCGGCGGCGGCCGGACCGACCGGACCGGCAACGGCGACCGCGGCGGCGGCGGTGACGTCGAACTTGTCCTCGAACGCCTTCACGAACTCGGAGAGCTCGATGAGGGTCATCTCCTCGAACTGCGCGAGCAGGTCTTCCTGAGACAGCTTCGCCATGATGGGCGATCCTTCCACTAATTCGGCTGGTGCCGGGTGTACATGTCGGCGGGCGTACGTTGGGCCCGCTGCGACCCGCGCGCTAGGCGGCGCGGATCAATGCGCGAGCCGAGTTACTCGGCACCGCCCTGCTCGGCCTGCTTGGCGCGAAGAGCGTCCACGGTGCGGACGAGCTTCGACGGGAGCGCCTGGAAGAGCTGGGCAGTCTGCGTCTGCTTGCCCTTGAAGGCGCCCGCCAGCTTGGCGAGCAGAACCTCGCGGGACTCGAGGTCCGCGAGCTTCTTGATCTCATCGGCGGACAGCGCCTTGCCATCAAGGACACCGCCCTTGATGATGAGGTTCGGGTTGTCCTTGGCGAAGTCACGAAGACCCTTCGCCGACTCCACCGGGTCTCCGGTGATGAAGGCGACCGCCGTCGGACCAGTGAACTGGTCGTCGAGCGCGGTGATCCCGGCCTCGTTGGCCGCAATCTTGGTCAGCGTGTTCTTCACCACGGCGTACTGGGCGTTCTCACCGAGTGAACGGCGCAGCGTCTTGAGCTGAGCCACGGTGAGACCCCGGTACTCGGTCAGCACGGCAGCGTTCGAGCTACGGAACTGGTCCGCGAGCTCGGCTACCGCGGCAGCCTTGTCGGGCCTTGCCATAGAGCGTCGGCCTCCTTCCGGGTGATGAGGACCGCTTCGGCGAAGGAAGGAGACTGAACAAAACGAAACGCCCCGGCGCAGGCACGGGGCGTGACTCGACCGGTACTCATGCGTCTCCGCATGCCTACCAGGAGCTCTTCCACAGTCACCTGCGCGGGTCGTCCGCAGCTAGCGGATCCTTCGGCCGCCGCACCCTGTGAGGGGCACAGCAACGACCAGCGGTCTTTGGCTTCTCGGGAAGAGTACGGGAACGGGTCGACGACAGGCAAATCGACAACGGGCGACGTTCTCCCGAAAGACCCGCGCGTGACGGAGCGAGGCACGGCGCCCCGGCAGGAGAGCGGCGCGGACCCTCCTGGTGGGGCCGCCCCGACGCCGTCGGCGGCCTTCTCGCGTGCGCGCAGGACCTGACAGGACCCGCGACGCAAGAAACCGGCCCCGCGCCTCGGAGAGAGGCGCGGGGCCGGTTCACAGCCGGGAGCCGGTCAGGCTCAGACCGCGGCCGGGTCCTCCTCGACGAGGAGGTTCCGGGTGCGGTTGGAGTCCAGCGGGATGCCGGGGCCCATGGTGGTGGTCAGGGTCGCCTTCTTGATGTAGCGGCCCTTCGCGGCGGACGGCTTCAGACGGAGGATCTCCTCCAGCGCCGCGGCGTAGTTCTCCACCAGCTTGGTCTCGTCGAAGGAGACCTTGCCGATGATGAAGTGCAGGTTCGAGTGCTTGTCGACGCGGAACTCGATCTTGCCGCCCTTGATGTCGGTGACAGCCTTGGCGACGTCCATGGTCACGGTGCCGGTCTTCGGGTTCGGCATCAGACCACGGGGACCGAGCACGCGGCCGAGGCGGCCGACCTTGCCCATGAGGTCCGGGGTGGCGACGACGGCGTCGAAGTCCAGACGGCCCTTCGCAACCTCGTCGATCAGTTCGTCGGAGCCGACGATGTCGGCGCCCGCGGCTTCCGCGGCCGCAGCACGGTCACCGGTCGCGAAGACCAGGACCCGGGCGGTCTTACCGGTGCCGTGCGGAAGGTTCACGGTGCCACGGACCATCTGGTCGGCCTTGCGCGGGTCAACGCCCAGGCGGAAGGCGACCTCGACGGTGCCGTCGAACTTGGTGGAGGCGGTGTCCTTCGCAAGACGGACGGCTTCGAGCGGGGCGTAGTTGCGCTCCCGGTCGATCTGGGCGTCCGCGTTGCGGAGAGCCTTGCTGCGCTTCACTTCTTCTCCTGTGATGTCTCAGGCGTGGAGTTCGTGGTCCGGGCCAGCGCCTGGCCCTGCCACTGAGGTCTTACGGGGGACTGTCAGCCCTCGACCGTGATGCCCATGGAACGGGCGGTGCCGGCGATGATCTTCTCCGCGGCGTCCAGGTCGTTGGCGTTCAGGTCGGGCATCTTGGTGGTGGCGATGTCACGGACCTGGTCGCGCGTCAGCTTGGCGACCTTGGTCTTGTGCGGCTCGCCGGAGCCCTTGTCCACACCCGCGGCCTTGAGGATCAGCTTGGCGGCCGGCGGAGTCTTGGTGACGAAGGTGAAGGAACGGTCCTCGTAGACCGTGATCTCCACCGGCACGACCATGCCACGCTGCGACTCGGTCGCGGCGTTGTAGGCCTTGCAGAACTCCATGATGTTGACGCCGTGCTGACCCAGCGCGGGGCCGACCGGCGGAGCCGGGTTGGCCGCGCCGGCCTGGATCTGGAGCTTGATAAGCCCCGTGACCTTCTTCTTCTTGGGAGGCATTGCTCTCTCCGGGTCCAGTTGAGAGTTTGCTGAAACTGCATTGCTTCCACCCGACTCATCCGGATGGAGGCATACCGCACAACGATAGCTGGTATGGCTGCGCGGCCAAAAACCGCCCAGGTCAGAACGGCTGCGAGCCGTTCTGACCTGGGCGGAAACCTGGAAGCTTGTGAGCCGGGGCTCGGTCAGTTCTTCTGGATCTGGTCGAAGCTCAGCTCGACCGGGGTCTCGCGACCGAAGATCTCGACCAGGCCCTTGACCTTCTTCGAGTCGGCGTTGATCTCGTTGATCGTGGCCTGGAGGGTGGCGAACGGACCATCGGTGACGGTGACGGAGTCGCCGACCTCGAAGTCCAGCACCTGCACCTCGACCTTGCGGGCCGGAGCCGGCCGGCCCTCGGCCTCCGCGGCCTCGCGGGCGGCCTTCTCCTCGGCCTCCGGGGCGAGCATCTTGACGATCTCGTCAAGGGTCAGCGGGTACGGGTCGTAGGCGTTGCCCACGAAGCCGGTGACGCCCGGGGTGTTGCGGACGACGCCCCAGGACTCGTTCGTCAGATCCATGCGGACCAGCACATAGCCAGGCAGCTTGTTCTGCCGGACGTTCTTGCGCTCGCCGTTCTTGATCTGGACGATCTCTTCCTCGGGCACCTCGGCCTGGTAGATGAACTCCTCGACGTTCAGCGATACGGCGCGCTGCTCCAGGTTGGCCTTCACGCGCTTCTCGTAGCCCGCGTAGGTGTGGATCACGTACCACTCACCGGGCAGACCACGCAGTTCGTCGCGGAGCGCGGCGACCGGGTCGGCGGGAGCCTCCGGCTCGGCCTCGGCCTCGACGGCCTCGGCGTCCTCGTCCACCTCGGCGACGGCCTCGTCCTCGACGTGGACCGCGGCCTGCTCGGCAGGCTCGCCGACGGCCTCGTCCTCGTCCACCTCGGCGACGGCCTCGTCCTCGACGTGGACCGCGGCCTGCTCGGCAGGCTCACCCGCAGCGGCGTCCGCAGCCTCAGCCTGGTCCGGGTCCACAGCGTCCGCCGCCTCGACGATGTCGAGCTCGTCCTCAGCGGACTCGTCTACGCGCGGCTCAACGGCGTCGTTCAGGTTCGGGTCAGACACGGTGGCTGCTTCTTCCTGGATACAGATTGGGTGGAACATGCGAAAAGGCGCCAGGTGAGGCGCCCTCCCGCGGGATCAGCCGAAGACGTACTTGACGGCTTCCTGGAGACCGAAGTCGATCACAGTAACAAGGCCGATCATGACAACGACGAAGACGATCACCACAGTGGTGTAAGTCGTCAGCTGACTGCGGGTAGGCCAGACGACCTTACGCAGCTCCGCGACGATCTGGCGGTAGAACAGCGCAAGGCGCCCCAGAGGGCCCTTCTTCCCGCGCTTGCCGCCCTTCCGGGTCTTCTTCCGAGCCTCGGGCGCCTCATCCTCGGCGTCAGGCATGTCGATGGACCCCACGGCGTCCGTCACGTCTCTCACCTGATTCCGGGTCATGGCCGTGCCGCGCCCGGTTGAGCCGCACGGCGGTGCATTCACGTACGTACATGCGCACACATCCTGGCGAAGGTGTGTGTAGCAGGGCCGGAGGGACTCGAACCCCCAACCGCTGGTTTTGGAGACCAGTGCTCTACCAATTGAGCTACGACCCTTTGTGGTTCCCCACAAACCTACCGCATCGGATGAGGTGGTTGGTGAGGGCCAACGAGCCAAGAGTGTACGTGGTCAGAGGCTGTGCGTCGAACAGATAGCTCCACGGTGGTCTCTGTCCGTGTTCCGTCGGCGTTCCGTCTGCGTCCGTCTGCGTCCGTCTGCGTTCCGCCGGTACTTTCCAGGGATGACCGCGAGCGGGCCGGTTCCGGTGCCGGTCCGGTTCCGATGCGATCGGTCCCGGCCGATTCCGGTCCGCTCCGTGAAACCCTTGTGCCCCGGTCACACAGGGTCTGGGACCATGGGGCCATGAGCGCTTCAACCCCTCCCACCGAGCGCCGGGTCTCCGCCCGTATCGGCGCGATCTCCGAGTCCGCGACCCTCGCAGTCGACGCCAAGGCCAAGGCCCTCAAGGCCGCAGGCCGGCCGGTGATCGGCTTCGGCGCGGGCGAGCCCGACTTCCCGACGCCCGACTACATCGTCGAAGCCGCCATCGAGGCCTGCAAGAACCCCAAGTACCACCGCTACACACCGGCCGGCGGCCTGCCCGAGCTCAAGAAGGCCATCGCCGAGAAGACCCTGCGTGACTCCGGGTACGAGGTCGACCCCGCCCAGGTGCTGGTGACCAACGGCGGCAAGCAGGCGATCTACGAAGCCTTCGCGGCGATCCTCGACCCGGGTGACGAGGTCATCGTCCCGGCGCCGTACTGGACCACCTACCCCGAGTCGATCCGGCTCGCCGGCGGTGTCCCGGTGGAGGTCGTGGCCGACGAGACAACCGGCTACCGGGTGTCCGTGGAGCAGCTCGAGGCCGCCCGTACCGAGCGGACCAAGGTCGTCCTCTTCGTCTCGCCGTCCAACCCGACGGGCGCGGTCTACAGCGAGGCGGACACCGAGGCCATCGCCCGCTGGGCACTGGAGCACGGCCTGTGGGTGCTGACGGACGAGATCTACGAGCACCTGGTCTACGGCGACGCGAAGTTCACCTCGGTCCCCGCGCTGGTGCCCGAACTGCGCGACAAGTGCATCGTGGTCAACGGTGTGGCGAAGACCTATGCCATGACCGGCTGGCGGGTGGGCTGGATCATCGGCCCCAAGGACGTGGTCAAGGCCGCGACCAACCTCCAGTCGCACGCCACGTCCAACGTCTCCAACGTGGCGCAGGTCGCCGCGCTCGCCGCGGTGTCCGGCGATCTGGACGCTGTCGCCACGATGCGTGAGGCCTTCGACCGCCGCCGCCAGACCATCGTGCGGATGCTCAACGAGATCGACGGCGTGCTCTGCCCCGAGCCCGAGGGCGCCTTCTACGCGTACCCCTCGGTGAAGGGCCTGCTGGGCAAGGAGATCCGCGGCAAGCGCCCGACGACCTCCGTGGAGCTCGCGGCGCTGATCCTGGAGGAGGCCGAGGTGGCGGTCGTGCCCGGCGAGGCGTTCGGCACCCCGGGTTATCTGCGGCTGTCCTACGCGCTCGGCGACGAGGACCTGGTGGAGGGCGTCTCGCGGATGCAGAAGCTGCTCGCGGAGGCACGGGACTGAGGTTCCGCTTGCACACGGATGAGGGACGGGTCCCCGGCTTCGGCCGGGGACCCGTTTCTGCGTTCGGGCAAGAACCCGATCAGGGAAAGGGGGTGCCTGACGGTCCGGGTGTGCGGCAGGATCCTGCAATGGAGCGCGTCCGAGACCTCAGTCTTCTTCCCAAGGCCCATCTGCATCTGCACTTCACCGGCTCGATGCGGCCCACCACCCTTCTCGAACTCGCCGACAAGTACGGGGTGCACCTCCCGGAAGCCCTGACCAGCGGCGAACCGCCGAAGCTCCGTGCGACGGACGAGCGCGGCTGGTTCCGCTTCCAGCGGCTGTACGACATCGCGCGGTCCTGTCTGCGTGAGCCGGAGGACATCCAGCGGCTGGTGCGTGAGGCGGCGGAGGAGGACGTCAAGGACGGCTCCGGCTGGCTGGAGATCCAGGTGGACCCGACGTCGTACGCGCCCATGCTGGGCGGGCTGATCCCGGCGCTGGAGATCATCCTGGACGCGGTCGGGAGGGCGTCACGCGAGACCGGCCTCGGTATGCGGGTGCTGGTCGCAGCGAACCGGATGAAGCACCCCCTGGACGCCCGCACCCTGGCCCGGCTCGCGGTGCGGTACGCCGGCCGGGGCGTGGTGGGCTTCGGGCTGTCCAACGACGAGCGCCGGGGCATGGCCCGTGACTTCGACCGCGCCTTCACCATCGCCCGCGAGGGCGGACTGCTGGCCGCCCCGCACGGCGGCGAGCTGACCGGCCCCTCGTCCGTGCGCGACTGCCTGGACGACCTGCACGCCTCCCGCATCGGCCACGGCGTGCGGGCAGCGGAGAGCCCCCACCTGCTGCGCAAACTGGCCGAACGCGGGGTGACCTGCGAGGTGTGCCCGGCATCGAACGTGGCCCTCGGCGTGTACGAGAAGCCCGAGGACGTGCCCCTGCGGACCCTGTGGGACGCGGGCGTGCCCATGGCGCTGGGCGCGGACGACCCCCTGCTGTTCGGCTCCCGCCTCGCGGCTCAGTACGAGATCGCGCGACGCCACCACGGCTTCACTGACGAGGAACTGGCGGAACTCGCCCGCCAGTCGGTGCGGGGTTCGGCGGCACCGAAGGATGTGCGGGAGCGGCTGCTCTTGGGCATCGACGAGTGGGTCAAGGGCTGACGCCCCGGGGCCCGGCCGTCGGTACCCGGGCGGGCTGGGTCGTCCCTGACGTCGTCAGGGACCCCCGGACGGCCTGGGCCCCAGGGCTTGCCCCTTACGAGAGCGGACGCTCCGCTGCGGGGGCGGCTCACCGCGAACCCGCGCGCGCTTCAGATCGCGACGCCCACCGTCACCGGCTCGTTCACGAGGGTGACCCCGAACGCGTCCCGTACCCCCGCCACCACTTCGCGGGCGAGGGCCAGCAGGTCCTCCGTGGTGGCCCCGCCGCGGTTGGTGAGCGCGAGGGTGTGCTTCGTCGAGATGCGCGCCGGGCCCGTGCCGTACCCCTTCACGAAGCCCGCCCTGTCGATGAGCCAGGCCGCCGAGGTCTTGGTGTGGCCTTCGCCCGCGGGGTAGGCGGGCGGCTTCACATCGTCCCCGAGGCGCTCGCGGACCCGGCCGATGAAGGTCTCGTACTCCGGCGTGGTCAGGACCGGGTTGGTGAAGAAGGAGCCCGCCGACCAGGTGTCGTGGTCCTCGGGGTCGAGGACCATGCCCTTGCCGGCGCGCAGCTTGAGGACCGTCTCGCGGGCGGTCGCCGCCGGGACGCGGTCGCCGGGCTCGACGCCGAGGGCACGGGCCGTCTCGGCGTACTTGATCGGCGCGGACTGCCCGCCCGCGTCCTCCAGCTCGAAGCGGACGCGCAGCACCACATAGCGGCTGGGTTCGCCCTTGAAACGGCTGTGGCGGTAGGAGAAGCCGCACTCGGCGTTCGGAAGGGTGACTACCTCGTCGGCCCGGCGGTCGTACACCACCACCTCGGTGATGGTGCTGGAGACCTCCTGGCCGTACGCCCCCACGTTCTGGATCGGGGTGGCACCGGCCGAGCCGGGGATCCCGGAGAGGCACTCGATGCCTGCGAGCCCCGCTTCCACGGTGCGGGCCACGGCATCGGTCCACACCTCTCCCGCGGCCAGCTCCAGCGAGGTGCCGTCGAGGTGGAAGCCGGTGGTGGCGATGCACAGGGCCGTGCCGTCGAAGCCCTTGTCGCCGATCAGCAGGTTGCTCCCGCCGCCGATCAGCAGCAGCGGTGTGCCGGTGGCGTCGGCTTCGCGGACGGTGGCGATCACCTCGTCGTCGGTGGTGGCCGTGACGAGGCGGCTGGCCGGTCCGCCGAGGCGGAAGGTGGTCAGCGGGGCGAGCGGGGCGTCATGGAGTTCCTGCACGGGCACAAGCCTACGGTCCGGGCCGGGGCGGCCCGGACCGCAGGCCGGGGTTCAGGCAGGCACACGCTCCTGGCGGGGCGGCGCCGGCACGGTGTCCACGGTCGCCGTCTGGACCGCCACCGCCTTGCCGCGCGGGACGAGGAGTGCCGCCGCCGCGCCCACCGCCACCGCCCCCGCGCCGATCCACAGTGCCGGGACCGTGCCGTCGGTGAACGCCTGGGCGGACTCGAAGCCGCCCCGTGCCGAGAAGACAGAGGAGAGGATCGCCACACCGAGGGCCCCGCCGACCTCGCGGAGTGCGTTGTTGGCGCCGGACGCCATGCCCTGCTCGGCGGGGCGGACGCTCGACATGACGAGGTTGGCGGCGGGGGCGAAGTACAGCGCCATGCCGATACCGCTGATGATCAGTGCCGGGAGCTGGGACGCGTACGAGACATCGGGCTCGAGGACCAGCGCGAAGTAGGCGAGACCCACAGCCTGGAGGGCGAGTCCGGTGAAGACGACCGGCCGCCCGCCGATCCGGTCGGTGAGGAGGCCCGCGACGGGCGCGACGATCATCGGCATTCCGGTCCACGGCAGCATCCGGAGTCCGGCCTCGGTGGGTGAGTAGCCGGCGATCGACTGCATGAACTGGGCGAGCAGGAAGATCGAGCCGAACATGCCGAGGAACATCGTCAGGCTGGCGACGTTGATGCCGAGGAACCCGCGGTCACGGAACAGCCGCATGGGCAGCATGGGCTGCTTCCCCTTGATGCCGTGCAGGACGAACGCTCCGGTCAGCACTCCGCCCGCGATCAGCCCGGTGAGCACCCGTGCACTGGTCCAGCCGTGCGAGGGTGCGCTGACCAGGGCGTAGACGATCCCGAAGAGTCCGCCGCTGACGAGCACGGTGCCGGTGAGGTCGAGCCGTGCACCCGGCGCGGTCGACTCGGAGAGCCGCAGCCGTGCGAGAAGCAGCAGGGCCACCCCGACGGGTACGTTCAGCCAGAAGATCCACTGCCAGGACAGGTGCTCGGTGAGGCTGCCTCCGATGAGGGGGCCACTCGCGACCGCCAGGCCGGTGACGGCGCTGAAGATGCCGAGGGCCATGCCTCGGCGCGCTGCGGGCACGGCCGCGGTGAGCAAAGTGAGGGTGAGGGGCATCATGACCGCGGCGCCGACACCCTGTACCGCCCGGGCGATGATCAGCTCGTCGATGCCCGGCGAGAGCGCGGCGGCTGCGGACGCGGCGGTGAAGAGGGCGAGCCCGCCGATGAACAGCCGGCGACGGCCGTACCGGTCACCGAGCGCCGCGCCGGTCATGAGGAGGACGGCGAACGTGAGCGTGTAGGCGTTCACGGTCCACTCGAGGTCTGCCAGTGCTCCGCCGAGGTCGGCCCGGATGGAGGGCAGTGCGGTGGTGACGACGAGGTTGTCGAGGGCCGCCATGAATCCGGCGACGCTGGTGATGACCAGTGTCCATACGGCTGAGCCGCGGCCCCGGGTCGTCTGCTGCTTCACAATGTCCTCCCCCTGGAGGTTAGTTATCGATGACTAACTTCTTTGGACGCGGAAGCGCCGCGCCCGATGGCCCGGGGCGCCCCCTGACCCGTTGACTACGGGCCTTTCCGCTCCGGTCGCGCGGAGGCGTAGAAGCCCTCCCAGACCCGGTGGCCCGGCGGGAACCCCATCGCGACAAGCGTGTTGATCAGCATTCCGTACGCCATGAACTGCGTGGTCGTTTCGGTGTCCGCACCGAGCGGGAGATGAGCGGCATCCCAGAGCTCGGCCCACGCGGCGCGCACCGTCTCGCCGAACTCGTGGTCACCGGCCGCCTCGGCGGCGGCCACGGCGACATAGGTCTGCATCTGCATCAGCAGGCGCTCGGGGTGCTCGTCGATGATCCGGGTGTACGCCGCGGCCATGGCGTGCTCGGCCTCATCACCCTCGAGACCTTCGCTCGCCTCGTCGAACACCCGGCGCATATCCGCCATGCAGCGCTGTACCGCGGCGAGGAAGATGGCTTTCTTGCCCGGGAAGAGCCGGAACAGATACGGCTGCGAGACACCGACCCGCTTGGCGATCGCCTCGGTGGACGTACCCGTGTAGCCGCCGTGCGCGAACTCGGTCATCGCCGCGCGGATGACGCTCTCACGGCGCTCCTCTGCACTCATCCGAACCATGCAGAGAAAGTTAGTGCTCAATCACTAACTTAGTCAAGCGGGACGCTTGGTCGCGGTCGGGCGACGCGAGGGGCGCGGACCTCCCCGCGCCGCCGCACCCCTCGCCGCAGCCGCGTCAGGCCAGCTTCACGACCGCCCGTGACATCCCCAGCACCTTCTGTCCGGCCGACATCGCCGTCAGGTCCACCCGCACCTGGTTGTCGTCGAGCTTCGCCGCGACCTTGCCGCTGACCTCGATGAGCGCCCCCTCGTCGTCGTTGGGCACGACCACGGGCCTGGTGAAGCGGACCCCGTACTCGACGACCGCTCCCGGGTCGCCCAGCCAGTCGGTGACCACGCGCGCCGCTTCGGCCATGGTGAACATGCCGTGCGCGATGACGTCCGGCAGCCCGACCCCCTTGGCGAACTTCTCGTTCCAGTGGATCGGGTTGAAGTCGCCGGAGGCGCCCGCGTACCGCACCAGTGTGGCGCGGGTCACCGGGAAGCTCTGCGCCGGCAGTTCGGTGCCGACTTCGACGTCCGCGTATGCGATCTTCGCCGCCATCTCGGTCAGCCTTCCTCGGCGGCGCGCGCCACCAGCTTCGTCCAGGCGGTCACCACGTGCTCGCCCGCCTCGTCGTGCACCTCACCGCGGATGTCCAGGATGTCGTTGCCCGCGAGGGACTTGATCGCCTCGATGGTCGAGGTGACCGTGAGCCGGTCCCCCGCCCGCACCGGACGGGTGTAGGCGAACTTCTGGTCGCCGTGCACCACGCGGTTGTAGTCCAGGCCCAGTTGGGGGTCTTCGACGACCTGTCCGGCGGCCTTGAAAGTGATGGCGAAAACGAAGGTCGGCGGGGCGATCACATCGGAATGGCCGAGATGCTTGGCCGCGTCTGAGTCGGTGTACGCGGGATTCGGGTCCCCCACCGCCTCCGCGAATTCCCGGATCTTCTCCCGGCCGACCTCATACGGCTCGGTGGGCGGGTAGGTCCGCCCGACGAAGGACTGGTCGAGCGCCATGGGCTCGCTACCTCCTGTGTTGCTCGGTTGCCTGAAACGACACGAGGCCGCCCCCGTGACGGGGGCGGCCTCGTGATCGAGCCTGATTCAGCGCGTTTCGCGGTGCGCGGTGTGCGCGTTGCAGCGCGGGCAGTGCTTCTTCATCTCAAGACGGTCCGGGTTGTTGCGCCGGTTCTTCTTGGTGATGTAGTTCCGCTCCTTGCACTCCACGCAGGCCAGCGTGATCTTCGGGCGGACGTCGGTGGCAGCCACGTGAGTGCTCCTTGGACGGACGGATGAACTGATTGCGAGCGCCCACAATGACAAGGTCAAGGGGGGCGCATAAAAGAGTAGCCGATCGGAGGACCGACCCCACAATCGGCTACTGTGTGTAGCGGTGACCGGACTTGAACCGGTGACACAGCGATTATGAGCCGCTTGCTCTACCGACTGAGCTACACCGCTTCGATGTCGGATTCACCTCGCCCGAGGGCGAGGATCTTCCAACATCAGAGCCCCAATACGGAATCGAACCGTAGACCTTCTCCTTACCATGGAGACGCTCTGCCGACTGAGCTATTGGGGCGAGCGATGAAGACATTACACGGTCGGCGACCGATCGCCCAAATCCGTTTACCCGAGGCGTTCGGGCACGCCGGTGGCGCCCGAGACGGCGCCGCCCGGAAGGCCATCCCGTCCGCCTCGTACGCCACTCGCGGCCACACCGGTACGACTATTGCGCTCCTCCTCGAAGCACGGTGCGGACCGCCCTAGGGTCCTTCTGACGTGCTCTGCCCTTCGGTCCCTTCAGACCTTCCGCCCCTACAGGAGCGCCATGCCCGACAGCCAGGCGGAACAGCCCGACGGCGCCACCGCCGACTCCACCGCGCTGCTCCTGTGCGGTGCCCGCCTCACCGACGGCCGCACCGTCGACGTACGACTGAGCGGTGGCCGGATCGAGGCCGTCGGCACCGCCGGAAGTCTCAGTCCCCCTCCGGGCTCCTCCGGCCTCTCGGGTACCTCGAGTCCATCCAGTCCGCCGAGTCCGCTGAGTCCCTTGAAGGCACACGCGGCGCGGGTGGACCTCAGCGGCTTCCTTCTGCTGCCCGCCCCCGCCGAGCCGCATGCCCACGGCGACACCGCGCTCACCGCGCCGTCACCCGACGGCCCCGTCTCCTGCGCCCTTGAGGAGATCCAGCGGCGTGCCACGGAGGCGGCGCTGCTCCAGCTCGGACACGGTGCGACGGCGCTGCGCTCCCATGTGCGGATCGGGGACGTCCAGGGCCTGGAACCGCTGGAAGCCGTCCTCCAGGCGCGGCGCTCACTGCGGGGACTGGCGGAGCTCACCGCGGTCGCCGTACCGCGGCTGCTGACCGGCCTGGCCGGGGCCGACGGTCTCGCGATGCTCCGCGACGCGATGAAGATGGGTGCTTCCGTGGTCGGCGGCTGCCCCGACCTGGACCCGGATCCGGTCGGCTACGCGGAGACGGTGCTGGACATGGCCGCGGAGCACGGCTGCCCGGTGGATCTGCACACCGACGGTGACGACCCCGCCCGTCTTGCCCGCCTCGCGACCATGGCCGGCGGTCTGCGGCAGGAGGTCTCGATCGGTCCCTGTGCGGGGCTCGCACGGCTGCCCGCCGATGTGGCGTCCCGTACGGCGGACCGGCTCGCGGCCAACGGAGTCGCCGTGGTCTGCCTGCCCCAGGGTGGCTGTACCGGCGCCGAGCTGCGCGGCACCGCCCCCGCCAGGCTGCTCCGCGCCGCGGGGGTGCGGCTCGCGGCGGGCAGCGGCGCCATGCGCGACACGGCGAACCCGGTGGGTCGCGGCGATCCGCTGGAGGCGGCCTTTCTGCTGGCCTCGCAGGGCAGGCTCCGAGCGGCGGAGGCGTACGGAGCCGTCAGCACCGCGGCACGGCGGGCGATGGGGCTGCCCGAGGTGCGCGTGGAGGCGGGTTTTCCGGCCGAGCTGCTCGCGGTGCGCGGACAGGACCTGACGGGCGTGCTGTCGCTCGCGTACAGCCGGATCGTCGTGCACCGGGGGCGAGTGGTGGCGCGGACCAGCGCGGTGCGGGAGTACTGCGACTCGGCCGCGGCCGTCGCGCTCGAACTGCCGCGGCAGGGACGGCCGGGTCCCGGGCCGTGACGGCCTCGGCGGCGTCGCCGTGACGGTGGGCCGCAGCGCTCGACATGACCGCGCCGTGACGGCAGCCACGGCATTCGCGATGACTTCGCCAAGCCGATGTGCCCACCGGCCCCCGGCGCGCGCATCGGGACAGCGACCGGCGTACGGTCGTGAGCATGCGCATTGTCATCGCGGGAGGACACGGTCAGATCGCGCTGCGCCTGGAGCGCCTGCTCTCGGTGCGCGGACACGAGGTCGCGGGCATCATCCGCAGACCCGAGCAGGGTGATGATCTGCGGATCGCGGGCGCGGAACCGGTCCTGATGGATCTGGAGTCGGCCTCGGTGGAACAGGTGGCGGCGGTGCTGCAGGGCGCCGACGGGGTGGTGTTCGCCGCCGGTGCCGGACCGGGCAGCGGCACGGAACGCAAGGAGACGGTGGACAGGCGGGCGGCGATGCTCGTCGCCGAAGCGGCCGAACGGGCGGGCGCACGCCGGTTCCTCGTCGTCTCCTCGATGGGCGCCGACTCCGGTCACGCGGGCGACGAGGTGTTCGACGCGTATCTGCGGGCCAAGGGCGCCGCCGACGAGTACGTACGCGGGAGGACCGGCCTGGACTGGACGATCCTGCGGCCCGGGATGCTGACGAACGACGCGGGCACGGGACTGGTCAGACTGGAAGCCGAAACCGGGCGCGGGCCCGTGCCTCGGGACGATGTGGCCGCGGTTCTCGCGGAGCTGGTCGACACCCCGGCGACGGCGGGGCTGACGCTGGAGCTGATCGGCGGGTCGGTGCCGGTCGCGGTGGCCGTCAGGGCCATCGCGGGCAACTGAGCGCTGCCGGCGGCGGCCACCGGTTACTTCACCCGGACCAGACTCGCGTAGACGACCAGATTTCCCTGATACCCCGTCGCCTTCCGGTATCCACCGCCGCAGGTGACGATCCGCAACTGGGGTGCCGAGCCGCCGCCGTAGACCTTCTTGCTGGGGAACGAACGCTTGGCGTACACCTCGACGGCGTCGATGGAGAACACCGCTGTGCGCCGGTCCTGGCGGGTGATCTCGATGGTGCTCTTCTTCCGCAGCGCCCCGAGCGAGTAGAAGACGGCCCGCCCGCTGGGTGTGTCCACATGACCGGCCACGATGGATGCCCCGGCCTCCCCCGGTGCGGGCCCGCGGGCGTACCAGCCGGCCAGGTTGGACTTGCCGGGCGGCGGCAGTTGGAGCGCGCCCTTCTTGTCCAGCGCCAGCTTCGTCATCGGAGCGTCGACGTGGATGGCGGGGATGCGCAGCCTGACCGGAGCGGAACGGGGCAGCGCGTGCACCGCGCGGTGGATCGAGGCCCGTTGGGCGGCGTTCGGCCCGGAGCCCCCGGCGGACTGGTCGCTCGGTGGTTGCGGGGCGCTCTCGCCGATCAGCCCCCGGATCAGCAGCCAGAGACCGATGGGGACGACGACGAGGATGATCCTGCGCGAGGGCACGGGCGCACGTCGCTCGACGGCGCGGGCCCGCCGCTCAGGCGGAACCGCTGTCGGCACGACGCCGCATCGCGATCACGCCGATGGCCGAGGCTCCGGCGAGCAGCGCCGAGCCGATGACGACCTCCGTCCCGTTGAGTCCCGTCGCGCCCCCGAAACCCCCGTGCACCGCACCATTCGGGCGCCGGGCCACTTCGAAGCTCGTCTCGACGCGGGTGCCCGGCGGGCATTTGACCGTGATGTCGTAGACGCCGTCCTCGACGTCGTCGGGGACGGTGAAGTCGCCTGCGAGCTCGCCCTTGTGGGCCGTCTCCGTCAGATTGATCTGGCCCGCGTACTCCGCCTGCCCTTTGGCGTACGCGACCTCGTCCCCGCAGGCCGTGGTGCTGACCGTGATGGTGGAGCCCGGGAATGCCACGTCCGGGCTGACGCCGATCTCGGACCCGCTGCTCCCGGACTCGCGGCTCACCGACTCGCGGCGCGTCGACTCGCGGCCCGCGGACTCGTCTGCGGCCGTCGCGACGGCCGGCCATCCGCAGGCGATCACGGCCAGGGCGCCAACGGCGAGAACACGTGCACTGCGCATGACTGACCACCAGTCTCCGGCGAGCGCGCGGCAGGACGCCTTGTCCCGGCATGACGCCACGCTCAGGAGGCAAGAAAATCAGCTCGTATTACTAAATGACCGGAATGACACGAGGTGGCGCCCGCCAACCTGCCGGCATGTCAGACCATCAACGCAGTCCACGGGCCGCGCTGGGCCCAATTGAGGGAACACCGGCATACCGGCTCCACACGCCAAACGGGTGCCGGCCGACGCGCCCAGGCGTGACGGAGCCCGGCGGCAATGACTGCCGCCGGGCTCGTCAGAAACTGAGAGGCGCTCAAACTCAGACGTTCAGGCGCTCAGTACCGGGGTGCTCAGGTTCCGGGCTTGCGTCCGTACACGAAGACGTCGTCACCGTTGCGCAGCAGGCTCCAGTACTTGGCCGCGTCCGTCTTGGTCATGTTCACGCACCCGTGCGAACCGGGCGGGGCCCAGACACTGATGCCGACCGAGTGGAAGGCCTGGCCGCCGTCGAAGAACTGGCTGTACGGCATGGGCACGTCGTACAGGCTGGACACGTGGTCGATGTCGCGCCAGTAGACCTTCTTCGAACCGGTGCGGGTCTCATGGCCGTCCCGGCCGGTACGCACCGGGACGGGCCCGTACACCAGCTTCGACCCGTCCTGGATCCAGCTCAGCTGGAGAGTCAGGTTGACGCAGGCGATCCGGCCCTTGTTCGTCGGGCAGGCACCGGACTTGTTCGGGGTCTTCCCGACCGCCTTCTGCTTGTTCATCAGATCCATCACACCCCAGGTGACGGGCCCGGCGTATCCCGCGTTCGGGGCGATCGAGTGCTTCGTCTGGAAGGCCTGGATCGCCTTGCAGTCGGCGGAGGACTGCTTGCCGTCCACCGGTCGGCCGAGGAACTTCTCGACCTGCTTCTGGTACGGCCCGGCCTGTGTGCTGCACGACGCCGCCTGCGCGGTCGTGGTCCCCATGGCCAGAGCGAGCGGGGTCACGAGTGCGGTGATCCCGAGTGCGACGATTCCTCGCCTGCGTATGTCCCCCACGGCTGTCGACTCCTTATACATGCGCGCGCGGTGCAAGTTCCGCCTGGTAGACGATGCGGGGTGGAGTGTAGTTGCGCACCGGAAGGGGACAGTTCTGTAACGGCCCATGGAGGCCGCCGGCGGACCACGTTGTCGCCGGGAACGTCGGGCGCGCCCGGGCTCGCGAAGTCGAACGGGACCGCGAGCCGGGCGGCCGGGGCCCGGCCGGCACCAGCGGCCGCGGCGCCCGCAGGCAGTACGTCCCACCACTCGGCCGTGGTCATGCCGGTCAGCGGGTGTCGCACCTTCCATCGCCTGGGAGCCCGGGCCGCGGCACGGGGCCGGACGGTACGTTCGCAGTCATGGTCATTGGCATACGGGGTGTCGTCCTGCCCGAGCGCGAAGAGCGCACGTTCTGGATCGACGGGGAGACGCTGAGGACCGTGCCGCCCGCGCGCGCCGCCTCGAAGCAGGTGGAAAGGGTGGTGGACGGCGGATGGCTCCTGCCCGGCCTGGTCGATGTCCATACGCATCCGGGGGCGGAAGATCCTGACGACCCGTTCGACGAGGCGCTGCTGCGCCAACACCTGTCGGCGCACCGCGATGCGGGTGTGCTGACGGTGCGCACGCCGGGGACCGTGGAGCGGATGCCCGGCTGGGTCGACACGGACCCCGGTCTCCCACGCGTACGGTCGGCGGGCCGGTGGCTGGCGGCACCCGGCCGGTTCTTCCCCGGAGCGGGACGGGACATCGGCGAGGACGAACTACCGCGGGCGGCTGTCGAGGAGGCCACGGCATCCTCGGGCTGGTGCAAGGTCATCGGCGACTGGCGCTGGGACCAGCCCGCCGTACCGCTGGAAGTGATGCGGGCGACCGTGGCCGCCGTGCACGCCGTCGGGGGACGGGTCGCGGTGCACTGCCAGACCGCTGAGGGCTCACGGAACGCCGTACTGGCCGGTGCCGACAGCCTCGAACACGGGATGCATCTCGATCCTGGACTCCTGGGCATGATGGCAGGGCGGGGCACGGCGTTCGTACCGACCCTCTCGGCGTTCGCGCGCAGTGCCGAGATCTGGCAGAGCCGGGACCCCGGCGCGAGGCGCTCGCACTGGCTCGACGGCTGGCAGGGGATGCTCCGCAACGTCCGGCTGGCCCACGAGGCGGGCGTCACCGTCCTCGCCGGAACGGACAGCTTCCCCTGCGGCACGGTGGCCGTGGAGTCCCAGTGGCTGACGCGTGCCGGAATGCCGGCCGAAGCGGCACTGGGGGCGGCCTCCTGGACGGCGCGGGAGTGGCTGGGGCTGCCCGGCCTGATCGACGGAGGACCCGCGGATCTCGTCGTGTACGACGAGGATCCCACGGCGGCGCTGAGGGCATCCGGGGGTCTCGGGCGACCGAAGCGGGTGATCCTGCGGGGCAGGGTCGTGCGCTGACAACACTCTCTCGCCCTCGTACAACCCTTCGGCGCACGCGGGTGTCTCGTTGCTGGAAAGATCAAATCCACCAGGGGGACCATCCATGCACAGACACATCCGCCATGCCGTCGTGGTGGCTGCCGCGGCCGGCATGCTCGGCGGCGGCCTGCTGGCGTCGTCCGCCACCGCAGCCGAGTCCGGCTCCACCCGGACGGCGAGCAAGACCACGGACAGGATGACGGCCCAGGCGGTCGGGACGACCAAGGCCAAGGGGCCGGCCGCCACGCGCTACCCGGACGACTTCAACGGCGACGGCTACCACGACCTGGCCATGAGCGAGCCTCGTGCGAACCTGATCGTGCCCGGCACCGCCGAGAAGGAGAACGCGGGCTGGGGTGCCGGGTACGTCACCGTCTCGTACGGCTCGAAGTACGGCGCGCAGCGCACCGGGCTGAAGATCATCACCCAGGACAGCCCGGGCGTCCCGCACAGGGCCCAACTGAGCAACGGCTTCGGCGACGTGCTCGCCAACGGCGACTTCAACGGCGACGGGTACGCCGACCTGGCGGTCGCCGCCTCCTGGCAGGACACCGCGGCCGACGACGACGACCAGGGGACGGTCACCCTCCTGTGGGGCGGCCCGAGCGGCCTCAAGGGCGGCGTGTCCGTCGCCGACAACGCCCCCCAGCAGCGCGGCAACTTCGGCTCCGTGCTCGTGGCCGGCGACTTCAACGGGGACCGCAGGACCGACCTCGTCATCGGTCACGGGGGTCGCCTCGACCTCTTCCGCGGACCGTTCAGCGCCACCGGCAAGCCGGCCTCCGTCACGTCTGTGGATCCGGGCTTCAAGGTCAGCTACGGCTTCTGGGACAACAAGCGCCTGGCCGCGGGCCGCATCAACAAGGACGCGGCGGATGACCTCGTCGCGTTCAACGGCAACAGCAACGAGTACGCCTCCACCCCAGGCCGCGTGCTGCTCGGCGGTTCGGCCGGGCTGAAGGCGACGCCGACGGTGCTGCGGTCGGGGAGCAAGCCCGTCATCGCGGACTTCGACAAGGACGGCTACGGCGATATCGCGGTCGGCGACCGCGCCGCCGACTGGGAGACCGAGCAGACCGCCGGCCGCGTACACATCTCCTTCGGCTCGGCGAAGGGTGTGGACACCCGCCGCCGGGTGAAGGTGTTCACCGAGGACACACCGGGCGTGCCCGGCACCCCGAAGGAGATGGATCAGTTCGGCGCCAATCTCGGCGTGGGCGACCTGAACCGCGATGGTTACCCCGACCTCGTCGTGGGTGCCCCCGGCGAGAACTACCCCGCCTGCGACGACGGCTGCGCACCCAGGAGCGGCGGCGGCGTGTACGTCCTGAAGGGCTCGCCCAAGGGCGTGGTCGCCACCGGCGCGGCGTTCTACGGCGCCAAGGCGAGCGGCCTGCCCGCCGTCCCCAAGAAGGCCGTTCTCCGCTTCGGCCATGAGCTCAAGATCACGGACCTGAACGCGGACAGGCAACCGGAGATCGCCCTCCTCGTGTACGGCATCGGCCGGTCGAATCTGTGGTCGGTCGGCACGAAGAAGGACGGCACGGTCGCCGGGACCGCGACCACCCGCGAGGTGACGGCCCCCACCGACCCGAAAATCCAGTACGACTACGGCTACGGCTTCACCCTCCTGGCCCGGTAACCCGCTGCCGGAGCATCGCCAGACCCCCCGTGGCCTGAACCACCGTCAGACCCGGGACCGGGCACCTACGTCAGCCCACCCGCCCTGCGCCACCAGTCCGCACCTGGGCACTCGCCGTCATGGCCGTCACCGCGCTTCTGCTGCGCCTTGGGGGCTGCCACTCACATCACGACCGGATTGGTGTCCGATCGTTGAGACGTCGGAACCGCACGCCGGCTACGACATGGGCGACTCGGGGATCGCCACAGTGGGAGCGACCGTCGAAGGCGGGTGGCCTGCCTCCCCGGCTCCCTCGACGCAGACGGTGAGTGCGCTGGTCAGCCGGAACCGGGGCCATGCGGATGGCGCGGGAGGAGTACGCCTTGTCAGCCAGCGGAACGCCCCTGAGGGGTCGCCCCCTGGGGGGACAGGTGGGGGGACGCAGGCTGATCAGCACCGGGATACCCCCCGGAATGAAGCGAGGCAACTCAGATATTTCCGGCACGAGGGTGCCCGAGTCGTCATCTGACGAAGAAACCCCTCTGAGCAGCATTTTCGCTGCTCAGAGGGGTCCTCGTCGCGTGGCGGCACCAGGATGCGAACCTCGGTGGGCTGAGCCGACGGATTTCCAGTCCTCTGCCGCTCAGGCCTCGGCACTCCCGTTGACCTGCGAGGAAAGCGCGTAACGCCATCAGGCCGCGCGGCCGTCGGCCGGTCTTCCGGATCTTGCTCGCAGGCCTCAGAAACGACAGCTGCAGAGTTCCGCCCCACGAAGCCACAGGCCATCCGCGGATCGGACTCGCGGGTCCGCGGGTCGGCGCCCATGCTGGGTTATAGGGCGCCCCTGGCTTCAGGAACTGGTCGCCCTAAAGAGGGGACCGGAACCGGGGGCACCGGAGTGGAGTGACCCATGTCCATACGACGCCTGATCGGCCTCACTCTTGCCACAGCAACTCTCGCCGGCGTGAGTGCTATTGGCGCTACCGCCGCCCAAGCAGTGGCGTTGCCGACCATCACGGCCGAGGAATGCACAGCGCAGGGCGGAACGGTTAAGAGCAACCCGTACGCCGGCAACGTGTGCTCGCTCCCCGACGGAAGCACGGTCAAGATCACCTGACGGTGCGTTTCCCTCCCCTTTCACGGATTGCCTCGATTTGGGTACCAATCAGCTCATCTTCACCTATGTGCGCACGTCTTGTTGCGCCATCCGGGTGACGGTCTGTCGAGTGCGGGGGGGGCGGCGATCGACCCGTCGGACAGGCGGGCTCGCCGTACGGGGGCCCCGCAGTAGATCGAGCGCCTGGGAAATATCCTGGTCCGAGTCCTGGGCTGTCGCACCGGCTCATAACCGTGGCTGACGCGACGACCATGCCGGAAGGCGGTCCGGCCTCTTCGAGGGCGAAAGCATCTCCGGACCCCAGCGCCACGAACGCGCGGCCCCCTTCGGAAAGTACGCCATCTCAGCGAGGTGGATCGATGTACGGCCCTGTGCGATGTCGACCAGCCCATCCCCCACCTCGTCAGCACGAGCCAGTGCGTACGAGACAGCCGCGAGGATGCGGCTCGCCTTCTGACAGTTGCTGTACGAGAGTTGAGCGCTGGCGCTCGGCCCAGGCCGCCCGGGCGAGAGACGAGTCCGAACGGCGCTTCCGCCGAAGAGCCACGGGAGGCTCGTCCGGGACGACGTGAGCCCACAGGTCTTCAACAAGCGCGGCTCAACGCGATCTAACCGCGTCAGTAGGACAAGGCAGTCCAACGACTGATGGAGACGGACGACGCGGCCGCGATCTGCGACCCGCAGGGTGGCGACGACGCGGTCGACGCCAAGATCCCCGCTCGCCTCAATCAGCGCCGCACGGGCACGTCCACCCCCTGAACCGCCCATCGGCCCGTCTACGCAGGCACCCCCGCTGAAATCTCGTCCACGTGTCGTCCGGAGAGGCTGGCAGCGGGAGGAATCCAGTAAGGCGTGTCGAGACAGGCATGCTCTGAGCGCGGGCACGGCAAAACGGCCCCTGATCTGGCGTTTCCGCTGATCAGGGGCCGTTCTCATCGCGTGGCGGCGCCAGGATTCGAACCTGGGTAGGCTAAGCCGACGGATTTACAGTCCGCTCCCATTGGCCACTCGGGCACACCGCCATGGGATTGTCGCCAGAGTGGCCGCTCTCAGGCGGTGCTCCGTGGCAACGACGTAAACAATACCTGATGTGCGAGGGTGCTTCGCCACCGGATTGATCAGCGCCTCGACAGGGCCGGGTGACTAGGCTTGCCGCAGCGGTCCGGCGGAGCCCGGCCGTCCGTACACGCACCGTTTCGCCCCCGATATCAAGGAGCCACAGCACATGGCCGACTCCAGTTTCGACATCGTCTCGAAGGTCGAGCGGCAGGAGGTCGACAACGCCCTCAACCAGGCCGCCAAGGAGATCTCACAGCGCTACGACTTCAAGAACGTCGGGGCGTCGATCTCCTGGTCCGGCGAGAAGATCCTGATGCAGGCCAACTCCGAGGAGCGGGTGACGGCCATCCTCGACGTCTTCCAGACCAAGCTGATCAAGCGGGGTATCTCGCTGAAGGCCCTGGACGCGGGCGAGCCGCAGCTGTCCGGCAAGGAGTACAAGATCTTCGCCTCGATCGAGGAGGGCATCTCCCAGGAGAACGCCAAGAAGGTCGCGAAGGTCATCCGCGATGAGGGCCCGAAGGGCATCAAGGCTCAGGTGCAGGGCGAAGAGCTGCGCGTCAGCTCCAAGAGCCGGGACGACCTCCAGGCCGTGATCGCGCTCCTGAAGGGCCAGGACTTCGACTTCGCGCTCCAGTTCGTGAACTACCGCTGATCAAGCGCCTGACCTCACGGGACGCAACGGGGGCACGACGGGGGCGTACCACCGGGGCCGGCCCCGGCCGCTGCCCTCGTTGTGCTCCTTCTGACGCACGTGATGTCCGATTCCTGCCAGACCGGCCCCGTCCGCAGGACCAGACTCGGAAGTCGCGAGACGGTACGAGGAGAGGACGGAGACGGCCATGACCGTGTACACGGAAGTCGACAGCCCCCTGGGTGAGCTGCTGCTGGCCGGCGAGGCGTCTGCCACTTCCCCGGGCGGGACAGCTCTGCTGTCGCTCTCCCTGCCGGGGCAGAAGGGCGCGACGGTCGTACGGGACGGCTGGCAGCGGGCGCCGGAGGCGTTCGGGGAAATCGCCCGGCAGCTGCGGGCGTACTTCGCCGGGGAGCTGCGGAGCTTCACCATCGAATACGCCGTGGCGGCCGGCGGCGGTTCGGGGACTGTTTTCCAGCGGCGGGTCTGGAGGGCGCTGGAGGACATTCCGTACGGGCGGACCGTCACCTACGGGCAGATCGCGGAGCAGGTGGGTGCCTCGGGTGCGGGTGTGCGGGCGGTGGGTACGGCGATCGGGCGGAATCCGCTGCTGGTCGTGCGGCCATGCCACCGGGTGATCGGCGCCGACGGCGCCTTGCGCGGCTACGCGGGCGGTCTCGAGCGCAAGGAGCGGCTGCTCGGGCTGGAAGGCGCACTCGTCCCATGACCGCCGGGCTGTTCCCGAGAGCGCGGGCCGAAGTGGCCCCCGGGGCCGTGCATGTGCCCGGGTGGTTGTCGGCGGCCCGGCAGCAGGAGCTTGTCGAGGCGTGTCGCGACTGGGGCCGGGGGCCCGTGCCATTCCGGCACACCAGGCTGCCGCGCGGCGGGGTGATGTCCGTGCGGACAGTGTGCCTGGGCTGGCACTGGCGGCCCTACCGCTACACCCGCACGGCTGACGATGTGAACGGCGCGCCGGTCGCCGAGTTCCCCGACTGGCTGGTGGCGTTGGGCCGTGAGGCACTGGCCGAAGCCTACGGGGAGCCGACCGGGGAGCCGTACGCCCCGGACACCGCGCTGATCAATTTCTATGCCGGTGACGCGAGAATGGGCATGCACCAGGACAAGGACGAGCGCTCCGGTGCACCGGTGGTGTCCCTGAGCATCGGCGACACCTGCGTCTTCCGCTTCGGCAACACGGACAACCGCGGCAGGCCCTACACGGATGTGGAACTGGTATCCGGCGACCTGTTCGTCTTCGGCGGGGCATCCCGTTTCGCTTACCACGGCGTGCCCAAGGTCCATCCGGGTACGGCCGACCCTTCTCTGGGCCTGACCGGCCGGCTGAACATCACCCTGCGCGAGACGGGGCTCGACAGCTGAACAGCCACCCGGGCACCCTGTCCGAGCCCTTGTCCCAGAGCTAGCGCGAACGCGAGTGGCCGAACAGGATCCGGTAGGCGATCAGCAGGACAAGCGCGCCGCCGATGGCGGAGACCCACGTGGCGCCGTCATAGAAGTCCTTGGTGATGGGCCGGTCCAGCCAGCGGGCCGATATCCAACCGCCCACGAAGGCGCCCGCGACGCCGATGAGGGTCGTGCCTATGAAGCCCCCGGGGTCGCGCCCGGGCAGCAGGACCTTGGCGACGATGCCGGCAAGCAGCCCCAGGACGATCCAGCTGATGATGCTCATACCGTGGCCTGCCTCTCCGCACACGGGTGTCGTGTGCGCGTTGTACGGGTCCTCATCTGTGCAGACGCCCGTGGGGCCGGGCGTGGTTGCACCGTTAGCAGGGTGCGCCTATGGCACAGGAGCTGAAGCGGTCGCTGGGTGTGTCCGACGCCGTGATCGTCGGGCTGGGCTCCATGGTCGGGGCCGGGGTATTCGTGGCCATGGCACCGGCTGCCGTCGCGGCCGGCTCCGGGACCTTGCTGCTCATCGGGCTGGGGCTGGCCGGGTTCGTGGCGTACTGCGATGCCATGGCGTCGGCCAGGCTAGCGGCCCGCTATCCAGTGTCGGGCGGGACATACGTGTACGGCCGCGAGAGACTCGGCCCGTTCTGGGGGTATCTGGCGGGCTGGAGCTTTGTCGTCGCCAAGACCGCGTCCTGCGCGGCGATGGCACTGACCGTCGGCGCCTACGTCTGGCCGGTCCTCGTCGCCCGGTGTGCCGTCGGGCGACGGCAGAGCCGAGCCCTGCCCCCGCAGCTCCCCCACGGTGCCGACCAGTTCGCCCTCCGGAATGCGCCCGAGGACGCCCAGCGCTCCCGCACGGGGGCGGGCCGGTCACGGAACAGGCCCCCGGCTAAGGCCCTTCGGCGATGACCACGCCATCGCCCTCGTCGGCCAGCCGCCAGGCGAGCGCCGCCTCGGGCCTCACGGCTCCGGCCTGCACCGCCCCGGCGTCACCTGGTCGCGAACGGCTGGTCCGTCGGCACGATCTCCTTGCCGAGCGGCAGCAGCGACACCGGGATCAGCTTGAAGTTGGCGATGCCGAGGGGGATACCGATGATCGTCAGGCAGAGCGCGATGCCCGTGACGATATGGCCGAGCGTCAGCCACCAGCCGGCCAGGACCAGCCAGAGCACATTGCCGACACAGGACGGCGCGCCCGCGTCATGCCGTTCCACGACTGTGTAGCCGAACGGCCAGAGCGCGTACACGCCGATGCGGAAAGCCGCCAGGCCGAACGGAATCCCGATGATCGTGATGCAGAGCAGCACACCGGCGAGGAGATAGCCGAGGAACATCCAGAAGCCGCACAGGATGAGCCAAATGACGTTCAGGACGGTCTTCATGATCGGCGACCTGCCATCTGCTCGAGCCGGGCGATACGTTCCGCCATCGGCGGGTGCGTGGAGAACATCTTCGACAGCCCCTGACCTGGACGGAAGGGATTAGCGATCATCATATGACTCGCGGTCTCGATCTTCGGCTCGGGCGGCAGGGGCAACTGCTTGGTACCCGCTTCGAGTTTGCGCAGGGCGCTGGCCAGGGCGAGTGGATCGCCGGTGAGCCGCGCGCCGGAGGCATCGGCTTCGTACTCGCGGGAACGGCTGATGGCCAGCTGGATCACGGAGGCGGCGACCGGCCCCAGGATCATGATCAGGATGAGGCCCAGGATGCCCGGCCCGTCGTCGTCGTCGGAGCGCCCGATCGGGATCAGCCAGGCGAAGTTGACAAGGAACAGGATCACGGAGGCGAGTGCTCCGGCGACGGACGAGATGAGGATGTCCCGGTTGTAGACATGGCTCAGCTCATGGCCGATGACACCGCGCAGCTCGCGCTCGTCCAGTATCTGGAGGATGCCCTCGGTGACGCACACCGCGGCGTTTCGCGGATTGCGGCCGGTGGCGAAGGCGTTGGGGGCTTGCGTGGGCGAGATGTACAGCCGGGGCATCGGCTGGCGGGCCTGGGTGGAGAGCTCCCTGACCATCCGGTACAGCGCGGGCGCCTCGAACTCGCTCACCGGGCGGGCACGCATGGCACGCAGCGCCAGCTTGTCGCTGTTCCAGTACGCGTATGCGTTCGTCCCGATCGCCACCAGAAGAGCGACGATCAGGCCCGTACGGCCGAAGAAGCTGCCGATGACGATGATGAGGGCGGACAGGCCCCCGAGGAGAACGGCGGTCCTCAGCCCGTTGTGCCGGCGGTGCACGGTACGCCCTCCATGTGGTGCGGCAGGGGAACCCTCTGCTGGTCATGGTCCGCTCTCCAGTGGACCCTCCCGTACTGGTCAACGCCAGGCGAGAGCCTCGGGTTCCCCTGCCGCAACGGGCAGCGGGCTGCGCCGTTCGGGTGACACCCCGGCCGGGGCGGGGGTCAGCGCTGGGCGGGCAGCAGTCCGGCCTTCGCCAGGGCCTCGGGGACCGGCTCGACCTCACTGGTGCAGTGCGCGCAGCGGCTCGCGATCGCCGGGATCTCGCTGTAGCAGTGGGGGCAGTCGCGCACGGCCGCCTTGATACTGACCGGCTCTTCCTTCGTGAAGCGGTTCTGCACCTTCATCATCGGGACGACGACGCAGAAGTAGAGCACCGCGGCCGTGATCAGGAAGGCCATCATGGCGCTGATGAACAGCCCGTACGGGAACTTCACGCCCTCGACTTCGAAGACCGCCTTGCTGAAGTCCCCGGTGCCCTTGGTGGCGACTCCGATCAGCGGAATGATGAAGGCGTTGCTGAAGCCGGTGACGACCGCCGTGAAGGCCGCTCCGACGGCCAGGCCGATGGCCACCGAGATCACGTTCCCGCGGAGGATGAAGTCCTTGAATCCGCTCAGCACTGCCGGCTCTCCCTTGCTCTGTGCGGTGTCCCTGTGTCTGGACACCGTGCCGGGTGGGGGCCTTGCTTGTCGAACCCCGGCTACCCGTCCGCCTCGCCTACCCCGTCCATCCGCCTATCCGACGCTCAGAAGAGATTGGTCGCGGCGAAGCGCAGCACCAGCTGGGGCCAGCCGGACAGCAGGACGCCCGCCACCGCCGAGACGGCGATCGTGGCCATGACCAGTGCCGGGGCCCTGTGCCGTACCGGAGAGGCGGCCACGGCATCACCCGGGGAGCCGGTCTCGGCGCCCACCGGGGCGCGGAACAACAGCGCGGTCCACTGAAGGTAGTAGTAGAGCGCGATCACCACGTTCACGGCCATGATCACCGCGAGCCAGCCGAGTCCGGCGTCCACGGCCGCCGAGAACACCGTGACCTTGGCGAACAGACCGATGACACCGGGCGGCAGCCCCGCCAGGCAGAGCAGGAAGAAGCCCATCGCGAGAGCGGTCACCGGCCGGGTGGCGTACAGGCCGCGGTAGTCGGCGATCCGGTTGCGCGGGCTGGTACGGGCGACCAGCGCGACCACGGCGAAAGCGCCGAGGTTGATGATCGCGTACATCAGCGCGTACGCGACGGTGGAGCCGATCTGGTCATCGCTGGAGTACGCGGCTGCCGCGATCGGCACAAGGATGTAGCCGGCCTGCGCCACCGAGGACCAGGCGAGCAGCCGGACCGCGCTCCAGGAGCGCGTGACGGACTGGCGTACGGCCGCCACGTTGCCCACGGTCATGGTCAGCGCCGCGAACACCGCCAGGGCGGGGCCCCAGATGTCCGCGTACGCGGGGAAGGCGATGACGGTCACCAGGACGAGCCCCGAGAAGCCGACTGCCTTGCCGACCACCGAGAGATATGCGGCCACGGGCAGCGGCGCGCCCACATAGGTGTCTGGCACCCAGAAGTGGAAGGGCACGGCGGCCGTCTTGAAGGCGAAGCCCACGAGCGTGAGGGCGACGCCCGCCTGCGCCAGGGTTTCCAGCTGGCCGGGGACGTCGTCGAGGCGGCCGGCGATCTGCGTGAGGTGCAGACTGCCGGTGGTCGCGTAGACGAAGCTCACACCCAGCAGCATCACGGCGGTGGCGGTCACCGACGAGAGGAAGAACTTCAGCGCCGCCTCGCTCGACATCCGGTCGCCGCGCCGCATGCCCACGAGCGCGAACGCCGGCAGCGAGGCCACTTCGAGCGCCACGACCAGGGTGGCCAGGTCACGTGAGGCGGGCAGCAGGGCGGCGCCCGCGGCAGACGACAGCAGCAGGAACCAGTACTCGCCCGCGGGCAGCCGCTCCTTGGTCTCGGTGACCGAGAGCAGCGCCGTGAGCAGCGCTCCGCCGAGCACCAGGAACTGGATGGCCAGGGCGAAGCGGTCCGCGGTGTAGCTGCACGCGTCCGGGGCGGTGGTGAGGCAGAAGGTGGAGCGGTCGCCCTTGCGCAGCGGGGCCAGGGACAGCACGGCGACTGCGAGACCGGCGATGGCCCCGTAGCCCAGGTACGCCTTCTTCGCTTCGGGTACGAAGAGGTCGGCGACCAGGATGATCAGCCCGACCACGGCGGCGATGGTGGGCGGCGCGATGGCGAGCCAGTCGACCGACTGGACGACGGAAGCGGCGGGCCCGGCGGACGCGGCCGGTCCGGCGGGCATGGCGAGCGCGTGGGTGGCGGCCAGGGAGGTCATGCCTTTCCTCCTGCAAGGAGTTTCTGCACGGCCGGGTCGGTGAGGCCGAGGAGGATCGCGGGCCAGAGTCCGGCGATGACGGTGAGGGCGACGAGCGGGGTCCAGGCTGCGAACTCGTAGCCCTGGACGTCGGCGAGCCGCACCTCGCCCCCAGGCCTGGTACCGCCCGTGCAGACGCGCCGGACGACGACGAGGAGATACGCGGCGGTGAGGAGGGTGCCGAGACCGCCGATCACCATGAAGGTGAGGAAGGCCGGGCGGCTGAGGCCGTCGGCGGGGTCGAAGGCGGCGAAGAGGGCCAGCATCTCGCCCCAGAATCCGGCGAGCCCCGGCAGGCCGAGGGAGGCGACGGCGGCGAAGGCGAGCAGTCCGCCGAGGCGGGGCGCCCGACCGTACAGTGCGGCGCCGGTGGCTCCGGCCAGGGCGTCGAGGTCAGCGGTGCCGTAGCGGTCCTTGACCGCGCCGACCAGGAAGAAGAGCAGGCCGGTGATGAGTCCGTGGGCGATGTTGGCGAACAGCGCGCCGTTGACGCCGGTGGGGGTCATGGTGGCGATGCCGAGGAGGACGAAGCCCATGTGGCCGACGGAGGAGTACGCGATCAGCCGCTTGAGGTCGCCCTTGCTGCCGGGCCTGGCGAGGGCGAGACAGGCCAGCGAACCGTAGATGATCCCGGCGACGGCGAAGGCGGCGAGATAGGGGGCGAAGACCTGCATCCCGTCGGGCGCGACCGGCAGGACGATACGGACGAAGCCGTACGTGCCCATCTTCAGCAGGACACCGGCGAGCAGGACGGAGCCGACGGTCGGGGCGGCGGTGTGGGCGTCCGGGAGCCAGCTGTGCAGCGGCCACATCGGGGTCTTCACGGCAAGGCCGACACCAATTGCGAAAACCGCGATGAGCTGCACGGATGTGCTCAGTCCGCGGCCGTTGTCAGCGGCGAGTGCCACCATGTCGAACGTGCCGGCTTTGACTCCGACGAGGAGCAGGCCGAGCAGCATGACGACCGAACCGAGCAGTGTGTAGAGGATGAACTTCCAGGCCGCGGCCCGGCGGCCCTCGCCGCCCCAGCGGGCGATGAGGAAGTACATGGGGACGAGCACCGTCTCGAAGGCGAGGAAGAAGAGCAGCAGGTCGAGCACGGCGAAGGTGGCGAGGGTGCCGGACTCGAGGACGAGCAGCAGAGCGACGAACGCCTTCGGGGACGGCCCTGCGGGCATCTTGTAATAGCTGTACAGCGCGCAGAGGAAGGCCAGCAGCGCGGTCAGGACGAGGAGGGGAAGCGAAATGCCGTCGATGCCGAGATGGATCCGTACATCGAGTGCCGGGATCCAGCTGATGTCCGTCGTGGCCTGCATCTTCGACGGCTGGTCGTGGTCGAAGCCGAGCGTGAGGGCGATGGCGGCGGCGAGGATGACACCGGTCACGGTCACCCCGTGCCGGAGCACGGCCTGCTCGTGCGACTTCCCCTTCAGTCCGGGCGGGGCCGGCAGCAGCGCTGCCGCGGCGCCGATGAGCGGCCCGACGACGATGAACGCGAGAAGGAACTGCATCACGGATTCGCTGATATCGATCACGGCTCACACTCCGGCGGCGACGAGTACGGCGGCGATCGCCAGGACGACGGAGCCGGCCAGCAGGGCGCTGAGGTAGGTCTGCACATTGCCGGTCTGGGCACGGCGGACGAGCCAGCCCAGCCAGTTGGTGCCGGTGCCCGCACCACGCACGTAGGTCTCGACGACCTCGCGGTCCAGGAAGCGCACCAGCTCGGCGGCGGCCAGGACGGGGCGGACGAAGAGGGTGCGGTAGACGGCGTCCAGGTGGAAGCCGGCAGCCGCGGGGCGGTGCAGCGGGCCGAGGAGCAGCCGTGCGGGGTCGGCGGGGTCGGCCGTGGGGTGCGGCAGGTGCAGGGCTTCGGCCTCGACGAGCCCGGGCTCCGCCTCCGGGTGGGCGACCACCTGCGGCTGCTTCAGGGAGGTGGCCGCAGCGGCCCGGGCCGCCATGGCCGTGGTGTGACGCCAGGTGCCGTAGGTGACCAGGGCGCCGACCAGGGCGACACCTGTACCGAGCACTCCGGTGGTGAGGGTCGGGGTGAGCGGCCGTCCGTCGAACCAGTCGTCGATGAACGCGGCGCTCAGACCGAAGCCGAGTGACGGGATGGCGAGCACCCAGAGCACGGCGTTCATGGCGAGAGGCTGCCTGCCATGGTCCGGAGCCGGTGCGCCGTGGCCACGGAAGGCCAGCAGCCACAGGCGGGTGGCGTATGCGGCAGTGAGGAGGGCGGTGAGCAGTCCCGCGACCAGGACGGTCCAGCCGGCACTGGAAGGAGCGAAATGCGATTCGCCGAGCGCGGTGTGTTCGGCGGCCACGAGCACGGCTTCCTTGGAGAAGAAGCCGGCGAAGGGCGGAATCGCCACCAGCGCGAGCAGGGCGATCGTCATCGTCCAGTACGCGTCGGGGATCCGCTTGGTCAGGCGGCTCATCCTGGACATGGCGGCGAGTGAGTTCGTTCCGGCGGCGTGGATGATCACTCCGGCGGCGAGGAACAGCAGCGCCTTGAAGGCGCCGTGCGACAGGAGGTGAAAGACGGCAGCCCCACGGTCACCGACGGCCAGCGCACCTGACATGTATCCGAGCTGGCCAATGGTCGAGTAGGCGAGAACCCGCTTGATGTCGTCCTGGGCGAGGGCGGCGAGCGCGGAGCCGACCATCGTGATGGCGGCCATCACGGCGAGTACGACGAGAGCGGCGGCGGACTCGGCGAACACGGGCAGCAGACGGGCGATGAAGTAGACACCCGCGGCGACCATCGTCGCGGCGTGGATCAGGGCGGAGACCGGAGTGGGGCCGGCCATGGCGTCGGGGAGCCAGGTGTGCAGCGGGAACTGCGCGGACTTGCCCGCGACACCGGCGAGCAGCAGCAGTGCGACGAGCGTGGGGTGGTCGATCGCGCCCGCTGCGACGGCCCCGAGCACGCCCTTGATGTTGAACGTTCCGGCGTCGACGGCCAGGGCGAACAGACCGAAGAGGAAGGGGACGTCACCGAGCTTGGTGACCAGGAAGGCCTTCAGGGAGGCTGCGCGCGCCTCCGGCGTCTCCCAGTAGTGGCCCACCAGGAAGTAGGAGCAGATGCCCATGATCTCCCAGCCGACCAGGAGCACCATCAGGTCGCCGGAGTAGACGACCAGCAGCATCGCGGAGGTGAACAGCGACACGAGTGCCGCGTACGAGGGGTAGCGGGGGTCGTCGCGCAGATACGCCGTCGAATAGATCTGCACACACGAGGCGACGAGCCCGACGAGGACGGCGACCAGGACCGCGAAGCCGTCCAGGTAGACGGCGAGATCGATGGGGACCGAGCCGGTCGGGGTGAGTTCGGTGGAGGCGGTGATCGGCGTGCCGCCGCCCTGGCGCACCGCGACCAACACCGCCAGCGCGAGGGCGGCCAGGGTCGGCAGCACGGCCAGCGGGCGCACGAAGCCCGGCGCCTTGCGACCGGTGAGCAGGCCTGCGGCCGCGCCGATGAAGGGAAGGAGGGGAACGAGTACGGCGAGGGTCGTCGTGGTCACGCGGTGGCCTCAGCCTTCTCTGCCCCGGCGGGCTCGGCCGCCTCCTCGGCGCTCTGTGCGCCCTCGGCGGTGTCGCGGAGCTTGTCGATGTCCGAGGTGCCGCGGTTGCGGTAGACCATCAGGACGATCGCCAGACCGATGCCGATCTCCGCGGCGGCGATGGCGATGGTGAAGAGCGTCAAGGCCTGGCCGGCGTGCACGGCGTCGCGCAGCCAGACGTCGAAGGCGACCAGGTTGAGGTTGACCGCGTTGAGCATCAGTTCGACGGACATCAGCACCAGGATCGCGTTGCGGCGCGCGAGCACTCCGTACAGCCCGGTGCAGAAGAGCAGGGCGGAGAGCACTGCGGGGTAGGCGAGATGCATCAGCTCTTCCCCTCTCGGGCCGCATCGCTTCCCGTGCCCGTACCGGAGCGGTCGGGGGCGGCACCGGGCCGGGGCCCGCTCACCGGGGACTTGCGGGACAGGACGATCGCCCCCACCAGGGCGGCCAGGAGCAGGACGGAGAGCGCCTCGAACGGCAGCACCCAGTGCCGGAACAGGATCTCGCCGGACACCCGGGTGGAGCCCTGGCTGGGCCCGTCGAGATTGATCCAGGTCATACGGAAGGCGTCCACGACCACCCAGACCAGGGCGGCCGCGGAGGCGACGGCCACGACGAGGGCTGCCGGGCGGTTGCCCGAGTCGGCGTCCGGGGAGCGACCGATGGGCGCCCTGGTGAGCATCAGACCGAAGAGGAGGAGGACGACCACGGAACCGACGTAGATCAGCACCTGCACCCAGGCGATGAACTCCGCGGTCAGCAGCAGGTACTCGACGGCGAGGCCGCCGAGCGCCACCACCAGCCAGAGTGCGGCGTGCACCAGCTGCTTGGTCGTCACCGAGATGACGGCCGCGGCGAGCGTGGCGATACCCACCAGGACGAAGGCGATCTCGACGCCGTTCGGGGAGAGGAAGCCGTGTGCTTCGGCTGCCAGGCTCACGACTCTCCCTCCTGGGTCGCGTCGGGCTGTGCCGGGGTGTCCGGTCCTGTGCCGTCCTGTTCGGCGCCCGCCTGCTCTGCGGCGGCCTGCTGTGCGGCGGCCTGCTGTGCGGCCAGCCGCTCGGCCTCCTGCTTCTCGGCGGCCTTGCGAGCCGCGGCGAGTTCCTTGGGCTCCTCCGCCGCGGGGTCGAGCGCGGGCGGCTCGGGGACCGTCCACATCCACTCGCGGAGCTTGTCCCGTTCATGGGTGAGTTCGCGGATGTCGGTCTCCGCGTACTCGAACTCCGGTGACCAGAACAGCGCGTCGAAAGGACACACCTCGATGCAGATACCGCAGTACATACAGAGCGAGAAGTCGATCGCGAAGCGGTCGAGGACATTGCGGCTGCGCTCACGGCCACCGGGAGTGGCCGCGGGGACCGTCTCCTTGTGCGAGTCGATGTAGATGCACCAGTCGGGGCACTCACGGGCGCAGAGCATGCAGACCGTGCAGTTCTCCTCGAACAGGCCGATCACACCGCGTGTGCGGGGCGGGAGCTCGGGCTGGACCTCCGGGTACTGCGCGGTGACGGACTTGCGCGTCATCGTGCGGAGCGTGACCGCGAGGCCCTTCGCCAGGCCGGATCCGGGGATGGCCATTACTGCATCACCACCTTCACGACGCCGGTGAGGGCGATCTGGGCGAGGGCGAGCGGGACGAGCGTCGTCCAGGCGAGCCGTTGGAGCTGGTCCTCGCGCAGTCGCGGATAGGTCACCCGCAGCCAGATCACGATGAACGCGAGCAGCGCCGTCTTGAGCAGGGTCCAGACCCAGCCGAGGCCGTCGGCGCCGAACGGGCCGTGCCAGCCGCCGAGGAACAGGACGGTGGTGAGACCGCAGAGGACGACGATGCCGGCGTACTCGGCCAGGAGGAAGAGCGCGAAACGCAGCCCGGTGTACTCCGTGTACGCGCCGAAGATGATCTCGGAGTCGGCGACCGGCATGTCGAAGGGAGGACGCTGGAGCTCGGCGAGACCGGCAACGAAGAAGACGACGGCGCCCACGATCTGCCAGGGCAGCCACCACCACTCGAAGGCGTTCAGGATGCCCGGGAGGGAAACGGTGCCCGCCGCCATCGCGACGGAGGCGGCGGCGAGCAGCATCGGCAGCTCGTACGCGAGCAGCTGTGCGGCCGTGCGCAGCGCGCCGAGCAGGGAGAACTTGTTGGCCGACGCCCAGCCCGCCATCAGCGAGCCGAGCACACCGACACCCATCACGGCGAGCACGAAGAAGATGCCTGCGTCGATCAGCACTCCGACCGCGCCCTCGCTGGGTCCGATCGGAATGGCGACCAGGACGAGGAGGTACGGAAGCAGCGCCACGGCGGGTGCGAGCTGGAAGATACGGCGGTCGGCGTTGGCCGGGACCACGTCCTCCTTCTGCGCGAACTTCACACCGTCCGCGACAAGCTGGGCCCAGCCGTGGAAACCGCCCGCGTACATCGGACCGAGGCGGCCCTGCATATGCGCCATTACCTTGTGCTCGGTCTGCCCGATGACCAGCGGCAGGACCAGGAACACGGCGAAGACGACGATCAGCCGCAGGGCGACGTCGAGCGCGTCGTTCATGCGGAGTCGTCTCCTTCTGAGTCTGCCCGCGCGGCACCGGTTCCTTCGCCGGAGCCTTCTGCCGTGCGGGATGTCGGTGACGGGTGAGCGTCAGGGTCCGCCCCGGCCGCGGAACCGGAACCGCCATCGCCATCGCCATCGCCATCGGGCGCAGACTCAGGGGCGGGTGCCGGTGTGGCCTCCGCCTCGGGCGCGGTTTCCCTCGGTACCGATGCGGCCTCGGCCTCCGCCTCGGGCGCGGTTTCCTTCGGTGCCGGGGTGGCCTTGGTTTCCGTCTCGGGCGTTGCGTCGTCGAAGGCAGGGCGGGCGTGGTGCCATGGGGCGTCGGTGCTGCGGGGGCCCGGGCCGGGGGGGGGCGGGGTGCCCTCAGACGGCGTGGCCGTGGCCTCAGCGGGCTGGGCGGCCGAGCCCTCGCTCTCGCCGCGTGCACGCCGGGGCGTCTCAGGCTGCTGGCTCGCGGAGCCCTCGGCCGCGCTGCGCGCGCGGCGTGCGGGTGCCGGTGCCTCCGTGGCCTCGGGGGCCTGGCTGGCGGAGCCCTCCGTCACGCTGCGCGTGCGCCGCACCGGGCGTTCGCCAGCGGCGCGCGGGGTGCGGGCGGGGCGAGCAGGCGCAGGGGGGAGCTGGCCCTTGAGAGGGCCCCACTCGTTGGGATCCGGGACGCCGGGCGGAAGGGTCTGCCGCCGCTTCGGACCTCCGTGGTCGGACTCCCCCGGCTCCTTGGCGCCGGGCCACGCCTTGGCCACACGAGCCGCGAGCACGAAGTCCTTGCGCAGCGGGTGGCCCTCGAAGTTCTCCGGAAGGAGCAGCGGCACCAGGTGCGGGTGGTCGGTGAAGCCGACGCCGAACATCTCGTGGGTCTCGCGCTCGTGCCAGGCCGCGCCCGCGTAGACACCGACGGCCGTCGGCAGGACGGGGGCCTCGTGCGGCACCGTCGTACGGAGCAGCAGACGGCGGACCGTGTGTTCCTCCTTGCCGGGTGCCCCCAGTGCGGCGACATGCGCGCAGACGCGGAAGCCGGTGCCGGGCTCGTCGACGGCGCTCAGCCAGTCGAAGTAGGAGCAGCCGAGCTCGTCGCGGGCGATGCGCAGCGCGTCCAGCCAACCGGTGGCGGGCACGTCCACGGTCAGCAGGTCATACGCCGCTTCCGCGGTGACCTCAGGCCCGAAGCGTTCGGCGATGTCCGTCTCGAAGGAGCTCACGAGGCGGCTCCCGGGGCGGCACCGGGGGCGGGCGGCGGGGTGACCAGACCGCTGCGGAGTTCGCCGACGGACGCCCGACCCGGACCGGAGCCGTATCGCTCGCTCAGCGACTCGCGGGCGATCTTCTCCTGGAGCTTGAGGATGCCCTGGAGCAGCGCCTCGGGCCGCGGCGGGCAGCCGGGCACGTACACATCGACGGGAATGATCTGGTCGACGCCCTTGGTCACCGAGTACGAGTCCCAGTAGGGGCCGCCGCAGTTCGAGCAGGCACCGAAGGAGATGACGTACTTGGGCTCGGGCATCTGCTCGTAGAGCCGCTTCACCGCGGGCGCCATCTTGTCGGTCACGGTGCCTGACACGATCATCAGGTCGGCCTGGCGCGGACCGGGCGCGAAGGGGATCACGCCGAGGCGGATGAAGTCATGCCGGGCCATCGACGCGGCGATGAACTCGATCGCGCAGCAGGCGAGCCCGAAGTTGAAGACCCAGAGGCTGTATCGGCGACCCCAGTTCAGCACCACCTTCATCGGCTCGGGGGCGAGCCGGGAGAGCACGCCCAGCTTCCCCCCGCCTTCGGCAGGTCGCACCGACGGCTCCGGCAGCAGCACGGGCTCGGGGGTCTGTGGGGTCACGTCCATGCGAGGACGCCCTTCTTCCATGCGTACAGCAGTCCCACGGCCAGGAAGCCGAGGAAGATGAACATCTCCACGAGCGTCGTCGCGCCGAATCCGGGCGCGGCGAAGACCGTGGCCCATGGGAACAGGAAGATCGAGTCGACGGCGAAGATCACGTACAGGAAGGCGTACACGTAGTAGCGGACCTGGGTGTGGGCCCAGCCCTCTCCCACGGGGTCGACGCCGCACTCGTAGGTGAGCAGCTTCTCGGGGGTCGGGACGACGGGGCGCAGCAGCCGGCCCGCGCCGAAGGCCACCGCGACGAAGAGGACTCCGATGACGGCGAGCAGCCCGACGACCGAGTAGCTCTGGAAGTAGTCGGCCGCGAGTACGGTCGGTTCGGTGGGTTCCGGCACGTCCGTCCCTCGCTCCCTACCCCTGCGTTCGATGAATCGTTACGACGACCTGGTGCGATCGACGATCCTTTCGCACGGGAGTCTAGGCCCTAGTAAGGGCAGGGTAAGCAGCCGTATCACGCTTTGGTCGGGGATCAGCCACCCAGAGGTCCCGAAGAAATGACTCGACACGGGGGATATCCCTACTTCCCGGCGGCCCACATACCCCATGGCGTGGGCGAATCCCACCCGGCAGGCTTGCGCTCATGACCGTGACCAGCACTCCCGGCGGCGCAGCGTCAGGTGCCGCCATAGCCAAAGGCACCGACAGCGGCACCAGCGCAAGCAGCACCGGCACCGGCACCGGCAGTGCGAAGCGCGACGTGCCGCTCCCACCCGCCCGCTTCGCCTATGACCGGCACACCTGGAAGGAGATCGCCTATCTCCTCTCCGGCCTGCCCGTGGCCCTCGTCGGCTTCGTCTACACGGTGTCCATGGTCTCGGTCGGAGCCGGGCTGTCCGTCACGGTCGTCGGCCTGCCGCTGCTTGTGCTCGGTCTCGCCGGTTCACGGCTGATCGCCAGGGGCGAGCGGGCACGGGCGCGGGCCCTGCTCGGCGTCGTGGTGGAGGAGCCGAGCCCCATGCCGCGGCGTCGCGGAGAGGGGCCCGTCGCCCGGCTGTGGCTGGGCCTGAAGGACCCGGTGGGCTGGCGCTCCGTGCTGTACTCGGTCATCCGGCTGCCCTGGGGCATCGTCGGCTTCGCCGTGGCACTGACGGGCCTCCTGGTGCTGTGGCCTGTGCTGCCGTACATCGCCAGGGGCATGACCAACGCCGACCGTGCCCTGGTACGCGGGCTGCTCTCGCCCTCCGACGAGCTGGAGCGACGGATCGCCGAGCTGGAGTCGGACCGGGGCGTGGTCGTGGACACGGCAGCCGCCGATCTGCGGCGTATCGAACGCGACCTGCACGACGGCGCCCAGGCCCGCCTGGTCGCCCTCGCCATGGGGCTAGGCCTCGCCAAGGAGAAGCTGCTGGAGGACCCCGACGCAGCGGCGGCAATGGTCGACGAGGCGCACGGTGAGGTGAAGCTCGCCCTGCAGGAGCTGCGCGACCTCGCGCGCGGGATCCACCCGGCCGTCCTCACCGACCGCGGCCTGAACGCCGCCCTGTCCTCCGTCGCCTCCCGCTGCACCGTGCCGGTACAGGTCACCGTGGACCTGCCGGCGCGCCCAGCCGACGCGATCGAGGGCATCGCCTACTTCACCGTCTCCGAGCTGCTCCAGAACGTGAGCAAGCACGCCCGGGCGACCCGGGCCTCCCTGGACGTATGGCGCCGGGACGACCGGTTGACGCTCCAGGTCAGGGACGACGGGCAGGGCGGCGCCTCGATGCACGGCGGTACGGGCCTGGCCGGGCTCGCCGAACGACTGGGCGCGGTGGACGGACTGTTGCTCGTGGACTCCCCGCCCGGTGGCCCCACGGTCGTCTCGGCCGAGCTGCCGTGGCGCGACCGGGCGGCAACGCACGCCGCACGGTAGGGAAAACCCCCGGGCGAGACGGATACCTGCCGCATGGTTCCACCCAGTCACGCTCGGCAGCATGGAACCCGCACCCTCCGCCGGAGCAGAGCCACACCGGAACCCGCCGGAGGACAGGCTGGAGCAGGCGACGCCAGCCGACGTAGGTCAGAACAGGCCGGAAAAGGCCGGAACAGGACGGATGACGACGACGATGGCCATGGCCTACGGAACGGAACCGGGCGCCCGGGCGCCCCGCTCCCACCGCTTCCCCCGACCGCTGCGCGCGCCGTTCGAGGCAGGCACCTGGCGCGAATTCGGCTTCGTCCTGCTGAGCCTGCCGCTGAGCATCGTCTTCTTCAGCCTCGCCCTCAGCCTGGCCACGGCCGGTGCCGGACTGGTGGTGACCTTCCTCGGCATTCCCGTGCTGGCCGCCTCGCTCGCCGTGTGCCGTGGCTTCGGCGTGCTCGAACGGCTGCGGGCACGCACCCTGCTGGGCGTCGACATCGCCGAGCCCGCGCCGGTCCGGCCGCGCTCGGGCGGGCCCATGGCGTGGATGGGCGCGATGCTGAAGAGCGGGGTGTCCTGGCGGCATCTGCTCTACGCGCTGGTGCACATGCCGTGGGCGGTGTTCTCGTTCGCCGTCGCCCTGCCGCTGTGGGTCACTGCCTGGACCTGCGCCACGTATCCGCTCTGGTACTGGACGTTCCCGGTGTTCGTCGGCCGTGACGGGGCTCAGGTCTTCGCTGACGAGACGCACGCCTACTACGTCGACTCGCCCGTCGAGCTGGCCGCCACCGCCGCGATGGGGCTGCTGCTGCTGTTCGCGACCCCGTGGATCGTACGGGGGCTCACCACCGTGGACCGGCTGCTGATCACGGGGCTGCTGGGACCGTCCCGACTGGAGGGCCGCGTGGTGGAACTTGAGTCGGACCGGGGCGTGGTCGTGGACACGGCAGCCGCCGATCTGCGGCGTATCGAACGCGACCTGCACGACGGCGCCCAGGCCCGCCTGGTCGCCCTCGCCATGGACCTCGGCCTCGCCAAGGAGAAGCTGCTGGAGGACCCCGACGCGGCGGCCCGCATGGTGGAGGAGGCGCACGGTGAGGTGAAGACGGCGTTGAAGGAGCTGCGCGACCTCGCGCGCGGGATCCACCCGGCCGTCCTCACCGACCGCGGCCTGAACGCCGCTCTGTCCTCCGTCGCCTCCCGCTGCACCGTGCCGGTACAGGTCACCGTGGATCTGCCGGCCAGGCCGGTCCCGGCGATCGAGCGCATCGCCTACTTCACCGTCTGCGAGCTGCTCCAGAACGTGAGCAAGCACGCGCTTGCGACCCGGGCCTCCGTGGACGTGTGGCGGGCGCAGGACCGGTTGATGCTCCAGGTCAGGGACGACGGGCAGGGCGGCGCCTCGATGCACGGCGGTACGGGCCTGGCCGGGCTCGCCGAACGACTCGACGCGGTGGACGGGGTACTCGTCGTGGACTCGCCGTCCGGCGGCCCCACGGTGGCCACGGCGGAGCTGCCCTGGCGTGCATGACACGGTGCGTACACGACCACGCACCCCACAACCCGCCCGGCGCGCTGCGGCGCGCCGGGCGGGTTTGTGCCGGGTATGGGCACCCGGGACCGGATCCTGGAATGCTGGGGGAGCCGCACCGGCACCGGAACACGTCGGCAATGCGGCACACGCGATACATGCGGCACGCGATTTGCGCGGCCAGGGGGAAGCAGGGGGATGCAGGTCGTGGAGGACAGAGTGCGGATCGTGATCGCCGAGGATTCCGTGCTGCTGAGGGAGGGCCTGACCCGGCTGCTCACCGACCGCGGACACGAGGTGGTCGCCGGCGTCGCCGACGCGGACGCGCTGCTCAAGACCATCGACGACCTCGCGGCGCAGGACGCACTGCCCGATGTCGTCGTCGCGGACGTCCGGATGCCGCCGACCCACACGGACGAGGGGGTCCGCGCGGCCGTGCGGCTGCGCCGGGAACATTCCGGGATCGGGGTGCTGGTGCTGTCGCAGTACGTCGAGGAGCAGTACGCCACCGAGCTGCTGGCCGGAAACAGCCGGGGTGTGGGCTATCTGCTCAAGGACCGGGTCGCCGAGGTCCGGGAGTTCGTGGACGCCGTGGTCCGGGTGGCCGGGGGCGGCACCGCGCTCGACCCGGAGGTCGTGGCGCAGCTCCTGGGCCGCAGCCGCAAGCAGGACGTGCTGGCGGGGCTGACCCCTCGGGAGCGTGAGGTCCTCGGGCTGATGGCCGAAGGGCGGACGAACTCGGCGATCGCCAGGCAGCTGGTGGTGAGTGACGGAGCCGTGGAGAAGCACGTGAGCAACATCTTCCAGAAGCTCGGGCTGTCCCCCAGCGACGGGGATCACCGGCGTGTACTGGCCGTGCTGACCTATCTCAACTCCTGAGAATCTGACACCCTATCAGATAACTAGCGGGCGCCCAGCGGGCAGCCGCACCATCGACCGGGAGCGTCTGAAGGGAAGGATTCGGGGGGCGAGCAGCACTATGGCAAACCAGGACATCAGGTCGTCTCAAAAAGTCGTCCAGCATATGAGCGGTCCAGGGAAGGCCACCCTTACCGTCGTAGGGTTGGCCTTGGAGCGACCGGTGAGCCGGCCGCGGTCCAGCCGCCTCGAAGGAGGTCCAGTTCAGTGACCAGCCAGGTCAGTAGCCCAGCCGAGCACGCAGACGAGGCAGACGCGGCCGGAGAGACCGTCGTCGGGGGACAGCGCAGATCCCCCGGCGGCAAGGGCGACAGCGAGAGCAACGGCAACATCAGCAGCAACAGCGACAACGGCAGCAAAGAGGTCCGCCGCCTGGACCGTGTGATCATCCGGTTCGCGGGCGACTCCGGTGACGGTATGCAGTTGACAGGTGACCGCTTCACGTCGGAGACGGCGTCGTTCGGCAATGACCTGTCCACGCTCCCGAACTTCCCGGCCGAGATCCGGGCACCCGCCGGCACCCTGCCGGGCGTCTCCTCGTTCCAGCTCCATTTCGCCGACCACGACATCCTCACCCCGGGCGACGCCCCGAACGTCCTGGTCGCGATGAACCCGGCCGCACTCAAGGCCAACATCGGTGATGTGCCGCGCGGCGGCGAAATCATCGTCAACACGGATGAGTTCGCCAAGCGCGCCATGGCCAAGGTCGGCTACGAGACCAGCCCGCTCGAGGACGGCTCCCTCGACGCGTACAACGTCCACCCGGTCCCGCTGACGACGCTCACCATCGAGGCACTCAAGGAGTTCGGTCTCTCCCGCAAGGAGGCCGAACGCTCCAAGAACATGTTCGCGCTGGGTCTGCTGAGCTGGATGTACCACCGGCCCACCGAGGGCACCGAGACGTTCCTGCGCAGCAAATTCGCCAAGAAGCCCGAGATCGCCGAGGCGAATGTCGCGGCCTTCCGGGCCGGCTGGAACTTCGGCGAGACCACCGAGGACTTCGCCGTCTCCTACGAGGTCGCCCCGGCCACCCAGGCCTTCCCGGCGGGCACGTACCGCAACATCTCGGGCAACCTGGCGCTGTCCTACGGACTGATCGCCGCGTCTCAGCAGGCGGATCTGCCGCTCTACCTGGGCTCGTACCCCATCACCCCGGCATCGGACATCCTGCACGAGCTTTCCAGGCACAAGAACTTCGGTGTGCGGACCTTCCAGGCCGAGGACGAGATCGCGGGCATCGGCGCCGCGCTCGGCGCGGCCTTCGGCGGCTCGCTGGCCGTGACGACGACCTCGGGCCCCGGTGTGGCGCTGAAGTCCGAGACCATCGGACTCGCCGTGTCACTGGAGCTACCGCTGCTGGTCGTGGACATCCAGCGCGGCGGCCCGTCCACCGGTCTGCCCACCAAGACCGAGCAGGCCGACCTGCTCCAGGCGATGTACGGGCGCAACGGCGAGGCGCCGGTCCCGATCGTGGCCCCGAAGACCCCCGCGGACTGCTTCGACGCGGCGCTGGAGGCGGCCCGTATCGCACTGATGTACCGCACCCCGGTCTTCCTGCTGTCGGACGGCTACCTGGCCAACGGCAGCGAGCCCTGGCGGATCCCGGATCTGGACGAACTCCCCGATCTGCGGGTCCAGTTCGCCACCGGACCCAACCACACCACCGATGACGGCACCGAGGTCTTCTGGCCGTACAAGCGCGACCCGCGCACACTGGCGCGCCCCTGGGCCGTCCCCGGCACCCCGGGCCTCGAACACCGGATCGGCGGTATCGAGAAGCAGGACGGCACGGGCAACATCTCGTACGACCCCGCCAACCACGACTTCATGGTCCGGATCCGGCAGTCCAAGGTCGACGGCATCGAGGTGCCGGACCTGGAGGTCGACGACCCGGACGGTGCCCGCACCCTGGTGCTCGGCTGGGGGTCGACGTACGGGCCCATCACCGCGGCCGTACGCAGGCTGCGCGGCGCGGGGCTGCCGATCGCACAGGCACATCTGCGCCACCTCAACCCGTTCCCGAGGAATCTGGGGGACGCTCTGGCGCGTTACGAGAAGGTAGTGGTGCCGGAGATGAACCTCGGCCAGCTCGCCGGTCTGATCCGCGCGAGATATCTGGTCGACGCGCACTCCTACAACCAGGTCAACGGCATGCCGTTCAAGGCCGAGCAGCTCGCCGCGGCTCTCAAGGAGGCCATCAATGACTGAGACAGCGTCCACTCTGCTGTCGCTGGTTCCGAAGGCCGAGGCCAAGCAGTCCATGAAGGACTTCAAGTCGGACCAGGAAGTCCGCTGGTGCCCCGGCTGCGGTGACTACGCGATCCTCGCGGCGGTGCAGGGCTTCATGCCCGAACTCGGGCTCGCGAAGGAGAACATCGTCTTCGTCTCGGGCATCGGCTGCTCCTCCCGCTTCCCGTACTACATGAACACGTACGGGATGCACTCCATCCACGGCCGCGCGCCCGCCATCGCGACCGGGCTCGCCTCCTCACGGCGCGACCTCAGCGTCTGGGTCGTCACCGGTGACGGTGACGCCCTGTCCATCGGCGGCAACCACCTGATCCACGCACTGCGCCGGAACGTCAACCTCAAGATCCTGCTCTTCAACAACCGGATCTACGGTCTGACCAAGGGCCAGTACAGCCCCACGTCCGAAGTCGGCAAGATCACCAAGTCGACCCCGATGGGCTCGCTCGACGCGCCCTTCAACCCGGTGTCACTGGCGATCGGGGCCGAGGCGTCCTTCGTGGCCCGCACGGTCGACTCCGACCGCAAGCACCTCACCGAGGTGCTGCGCGCGGCCGCCGACCACCCGGGCACGGCGCTGGTCGAGATCTACCAGAACTGCAACATCTTCAACGACGGCGCCTTCGATGTCCTGAAGGACAAGCAGCAGGCCGAGGAGGCCGTGATCCGGCTCGTGCACGGGGAGCCCATCCGCTTCGGCACCGGGCACGAGAAGGGCGTCGTACGGGACCCGGCGACCGGCGACCTCAAGGTCGTCACGGTCACCCCCGGCAACGAGGCCCAGATCCTGGTGCACGACGCGCACAGCGCCAGCCCGACCACGGCTTTCGCGCTGTCGCGGCTGGCCGATCCGGACACGCTGCACCACACCCCGATCGGTGTGTTCCGCAGCGTCGAGCGACCGGTGTACGACGTGCAGATGGCCGACCAGCTCGATGCCGCGATCGAGCAGAACGGCAAGGGTGACCTGGGCGCGCTGCTCGCAGGGAACGACACCTGGACGGTCGTCGGCTGACGTCCGCGCAGGGTCACACGCACACACGCCAGGGGCGCCGGTCCAGGACCGGCGCCCCTGGCGTGTCATCCGGGCAGGCCCGAGACGGAACGTCATGACCGTATGGCGATACGGACATGACATGCAGCCCCGCTCGGCGCTACCTTCGAACGCGCGGGTGGCGCGGATGCACGGATTGCGCGGTGGGAGGTTCGGTGAAGGACGACGAGCAGCGGGCGGGTCTGCTGTACGGGATCGGTGCCTACGGAATGTGGGGACTGGTCCCGCTCTTCTGGCCGCTGCTGAAACCGGCCGGCGCCGTCGAGATCCTCGCCCACCGTATGACCTGGTCGCTGGCGGTGGTGGCGATCGCGCTGCTGGCACTGCGGCGCGGGCGCTGGATACGAGGGCTGCTGGCCGATCCGCGCAGGCTGGGGCTGATCACCGTGGCCGCCACCGTGATCACCGTCAACTGGGGCGTCTACATCTGGGGCGTCAACAGCGGCCATGTGGTCGAGACATCGCTGGGCTACTTCATCAATCCCCTGGTCACCATCGCGCTGGGCGTGCTGCTGCTGAAGGAGCGGCTGCGGCCCGCGCAGTGGGCGGCCGTGGGTGTCGGGCTCTCGGCCGTGGTCGTACTCGCCGTCGGTTACGGCCGCCCCCCGTGGATCTCGCTGGTGCTTGCCTTCTCGTTCGCCTGCTACGGGCTGCTGAAGAAGAAGGTCAACATCGGCGGCCTGGAGTCGCTGGCAGCGGAGACCGCCGTGCAGTTCCTGCCCGCGCTCGGCTATCTGGTGTGGCTCGGCTCGCAGGGCACGTCCACCTTCGGCACGGAAGGCACGGGCCATTCCGCACTGCTCGCGGCCACGGGGGTGGTCACCGCCGTGCCGCTGGTCTGCTTCGGGGCGGCTGCGATCCGGGTGCCGCTGTCGACGCTGGGACTGTTGCAGTATCTGGCGCCGCTGTTCCAGTTCCTGCTGGGGGTCGTCTACTTCCACGAGGAAATGCCCGCCGAACGATGGGCCGGCTTCACGCTGGTCTGGCTGGCTCTGTCCATCCTCACCTGGGACGCCTTGCGTACGGCCCGCAGCACCAGGGCACGGCTCGCACGGGCCGAGCGACTCGCGGAGGCGGAGGGCCTCGCCCAGGCAGGGTTCCTCCCGGGGCCCTCCGTGGTGGATGCCGCCCCGGCTGGAGACGCCGTGCCCGCCGCGGACGCCCCGCAGACTCAGGCGCGGCTCGAGACCCGGGCGCGGCGCGAGACCACCACAGGCTGACCGCCCCCGGGGCGCGCGACTATAACTGGTTCATGCCGCTGCACTGGAAACTCGTCATCGACGCGAACGACCCGCTCGCCCTGGCCGACTTCTGGGCCGAAGCCATGGGCTATCTACCGGAGGACAACAGCGCGCTGATCGAGGGACTCCTCTCCTCCGGGGTGGTACCGCCCGAACTGACCGTCGAATGGCACGGCCATCACGCCTGGCGAGATCTGGCCGCCGTCCGGCATCCGGACGATCCGTGCGACGAGGTGAGCGGTGCCGGTCTCGGCCGGAGGCTGCTGTTCCAGCGGGTCCCCGAGACCAAGACGGTCAAGAACCGTCTCCACATCGACCTGCACTCCGAACCGGGCCGGCGGGACGAGGAGGTCGCCCGGCTGGAGGGCCTGGGGGCCACCTTGGTGCACCACGTACGGGAGCACGGCGGGGAGTGGTGCATCATGCGGGACCCTGAGGGCAACGAGTTCTGCATGCAGTAGCGGGCGGCAGACGTGCGGCAGCTACGGCATCTCACGTACGGGGCCGCCGCCAGCCGTTCGCTGACCGAACCCGACTGACCGGTTTCCGCCCTTGACGGTCGGTCAGCATCTCACTGACCATTCCCCACAAACACCGCACCGAGTACAGCTCCAGCACCCTGCGACACCGCCGTCGCAGGGTGTCTCGCACGTTCCGTCCCATCCCCGTACGGAATCCGGAGCCCCCACATGATTCGCTCTGTGCACAGACGCCTCGCCGCAGGCACCGCGATAGCCATCGCCGGACTGCTCGCGGCGGCCGTACCGACCGCAGCGGCCACCTCCAGCACCACCACCAGCAGCAGCAGCTCCGGCAGTGCGGCCCCCGCACGCTCCCTCGCGGCCCTCGCCGCGCCGGACATCCCCGTCGCGAACGTCAAGGCGCACCTCAACGACCTCCAGTCGATCGCCACCGCCAACGGCGGAAACCGCGCACACGGCCGCACGGGCTACAAGGCGTCGATCGACTTCGTGAAGGCCAAGCTGGACGCGGCAGGATTCACCACCACCCTCCAGCAGTTCACCTCGTCGGGCTCCACGGGCTACAACCTGATAGCCGACTGGCCCGGCGGCGACGCGAACAAGGTGCTGATGGCCGGCTCCCACCTCGACTCGGTCAGCTCGGGCCCCGGCATCAACGACAACGGCTCCGGATCCGCCGCGATCCTGGAAACCGCACTCGCCGTCTCCCGCGCCCAGTTCAGCCCGGACAAGCACCTGCGGTTCGCCTGGTGGGGTGCCGAGGAACTGGGCCTGGTCGGATCCAGGTACTACGTCAACAGCCTCTCGGCCACGGACCGCTCGAAGATCAGCGGCTATCTCAACTTCGACATGATCGGGTCGCCGAACCCCGGCTACTTCGTCTATGACGACGACCCGACGATCGAGCAGACCTTCAAGACGTACTTCACGGGCATCGGTGTCCCGACCGAGATCGAGACCGAGGGTGACGGTCGCTCCGACCACGCCTCCTTCAAGAACGTGGGCATCCCGGTCGGCGGGCTGTTCACGGGCGCCAGCCGCACCAAGTCCAGTGCGCAGGCCACGAAATGGGGCGGCACCTCCGGTCAGGCGTTCGACCGCTGCTACCACTCCTCCTGCGACACCACCTCGAACATCAGCGAGACCGCACTCGACCGCAACAGCGACGCGATCGCCTACGCCATCTGGACCCTGTCCGCCGGGACGACCGTCCCGCCGACCGGTGACGTCTACGAGAACACCACCGACGTCACCATCCCCGACTACGGGACCGCCGTCACCTCGTCCGTGGCGGTCTCCGGCCGGACCGGCAACGCCCCGGCCGCCCTCCAGGTCGGCGTGGACATCAAGCACACCTGGCGCGGTGACCTGGTCATCGACCTGGTGGCTCCGGACGGCACCGCCTACCGGCTGAAGAACTCCAGCGGCAGCGACTCCGCGGACGACGTCGTCGCGACCTACACCGTGAACGCCTCCAGCGAGACCGCCAACGGCACCTGGCAGCTCAAGGTCCAGGACGTGGCCCGCTACGACACGGGCTACATCAACAGCTGGAAGCTCACCTTCTGACGGCAACGGCACGGCAGCGCCGACGGCGGCTGACGCGGGGTGTCCCTCCCGGGGCACCCCGCACCCGTCCGCGCTACCTCAACGCGCTGCTCAGTTCACGCAGCTTCACTTCGCGTTGCTTCACTTCGCGCTGTTCGCGGCCTTGACCAGTGCGTCCGGGGTGACCGCGCCGACGAACACCTTGCCGTCGTCCGTCATCAGGGCGTTGACCAGACGGGTCTTGAAGACCGTGCCGGTGCCGAAGTCGCCATTGACCTTGTCCCCCAGCGCATCCAGGAACTTCGCGGCCTCCGGCGGCACATCGCCCTGGCCGTCCTTGCCGCCCTTGGACGCGGACAGGCCCTCGCCGCCGGGAGCCTTCAGCTCCGCGATGGAGGCCCAGCCCTCGCCGATGACGTTCAGCCCGTTGAAGTCCTCCATGCCCTCGAACTCCTTGGAGAACTTGGGGGCCGCGGACTCTCCGGGCTTGCCGGGCTTACCGTGGTCGCTGAGCTCATCCGCCTCGGTGACCTTCGCTCCCTTCGGCGGGGTGAAGTCGAAGACCGACGCGTCCGGCTTGGAGAAGTCGACCTTGGTGAAGCCCGCGTCGACCGCCGCCTTGCCGCCGTCGCTCGGCAGCACGGTGAACTTCAGCGGGACGCCGTTCTGCGCATCCACCGCGATCTTGATCGAGTCGATCGTCGAGCCGCTCTGCTTGGGCTTGATCACCAGCTGGTAGGCGTCACGGCCCGCGATACGCGCCGTGCCGTCGACGGTCACGGACGTCGTGTCGCCCGCCGCCTTCAGCGCCTCTTCGGCGAGCTGCTTGGGCGTGGTCGGCAGCTCATCGGGGCCCTGGTGCCCCTTGCCCCCGTCCTTGCCCGAACCGGCAGCGCCGTCCGCACCCGCCGTGGCGTCCTTGCCGTGCACGACCTCGTTGGCCGCGCCGTCGTACGTCCACACGTCGGCGCCGTTGTGCGTGACGCTGTACTCGTCGTCGCCGGACTCGAACGACATGCGCTGCCGGTCAGGCCCATCGGCGGCGATCTGCACCTTGTGCGTGCCCGAGGCCAGCTCCATCAGCTTGCTCGAGGCGTCCGGCGACGCCGAGGCACCGCCGCTCCCCGAGCCGGCTCCGGAAAGGAAGCCGCTCGCCAGACCGCCCAGGTCCGGAAGGCCCAGATCGGTGGTGATCTTCACTGTGCCGGACATCTGCTGGGTGTCAGAAGCGGCGATCTTCTCGATCAGCTGCTGAGCGCTGATCTTCGGCAGATCCGGGTCGCCGACGGCGGCAAGCGCCGGGACGAGCCCGATGGTCGCCGCGGCAACGCCCGCCACCGCGACCGGGACGGCATACCGCGCCGCCTTCCGGCGGGCGGGGCTGACCTCCCCGGGCCGGTCGGTGACTGCTGCGTTCTCGTTCGGTGCCATGGTGTGCCCTACCTCCGTGATAGCGGCGTCGTCCGTCCACACCATCTGACCAAAACGCCGGGCCGAAAGCGTCAGCCCCCGGAATCAACTCCGCGTACTGCTGCGGTATGACCCGGGGGCGTCAGAACTCAGCCGACCAGTAGGGGATGCATCAGGGGCCGGCGTCAGGACGCGTCAGCCGGCGCGGTGCACCACCGCGTCGCACAGGTCCTCCAGAGCGGCCCGGGCCGCGCCCTTGGGAAGCGGCGCCAGCATCGCCCGCGCCTCTTCCGCGTACCGCACCGTGTCCCGCCGCGCCTGCTCGAGGGCGGGGTGGACACGCAGCCTGGCCAGCGCCTCCGCATGCCGTGCGTCGTCCGTCAGATCCCCGTCCAGCAGCTGGACGAGCTCCAGGTCCTCGGGGCGCCGGTGCGCGGCGGCCTGCTCCCGCAGCCGGAGCACGGGCAGCGTGGGGATGCCCTCACGCAGATCGGTACCGGGCGTCTTGCCCGACTCGTGGGAGTCCGAGGCGATGTCGAGCACGTCGTCGGCGAGCTGGAAGGCGACACCGAGCCGCTCACCGTACTGGGTGAGCGTGTCGACGAGGCGCTCGTCGGCGCCCGCCATCATCGCGCCCAGCCGCCCGGACACGGCGACCAGCGAGCCGGTCTTGCCACCCAGCACGTCGAGGTAGTGCTCGACCGGGTCGCGGTCGTCGCGCGGACCGGCGGTCTCCAGGATCTGCCCCGTGACCAGCCGCTCGAACGCCTCAGCCTGGATCCGTATGGCGTCGGGACCCAGATCGGCCAGGATGTGCGAGGCGCGGGCGAAGAGGAAGTCGCCGGTGAGTACGGCCAGCGAGTTGCCCCAGCGGGCGTTGGCGCTGGCCACCCCGCGGCGCACATCGGCCTCGTCCATCACATCGTCGTGGTAGAGCGTCGCCAGGTGCGTCAGCTCGACGACCACGGCGGAGGGCACGACGCCCGGTGCGTACGGATCACCGAACTGCGCGCCCAGCATCACCAGCAGCGGCCTGAATCGCTTGCCCCCGGCGCGCACGAGGTGCTGTGCGGCCTCCGTGATGAAGGGCACCTCGCTCTTGGTGGCATCGAGCAGCCCGGCCTCGACTGCCGTCAATCCGGCCTGGACATCGGCCTCAAGAGCCTGGTCCCGCACGTTCAGCCCGAACGGCTCGACGACGGTCACGAGAGGTACTCCTGTCTGCTGACGATCACACGGCTTGTCGATGTGTCGTTGTCATCACTCAAGTCAGCGTATCCGGTCCTGTTTCGATCACTGGCGGCGCCTTCCCGCCACCCCGGTATGTTACTGATCTGGTCATATGGCCGTAAACGATAGTTTTGCCCTAAACCATCTGCTCCGGCGAGACGCGGCCGCGGTTTGCCCCGAGCGCCCCGTCGGACACTGACGCCAGGTGCACCGCCCACGTAACGTGTCCCCCACACACGTGGAAAGCGAGGCAAGCACCGATGCCCGAGCAGAGCCCGCTCGACCTGGCCGAGGGCGATCCCTTCGGCCCGCACAACCTCCCGTACGGGGTCTTCACCACCGCGGCAGAGCCCGACCGCCGCCGGCTCGGCGTCCGGATCGGCAACCACGTGCTCGACGCCGGGGCCGCCGCGCACACCCTCGGCTCCCCGTACGCCGCGCTGCTCGCCCAGCCGAGCCTGGGCCCGCTGCTCGCGGCGGGCCGCACGGCCTGGCGCGACGTACGGCGTGCGCTCACCGCCTGGGTGACCGTCCCCGCCCACCGCGAGGACATCGAACCGCTGCTCCACCCGCTCGCGGCGGTGACCCTGCACCTCCCCTACGAGGTCGCCGACTACGTCGACTTCTACGCCAGCGAGCACCACGCCACCAACGTCGGGCACATCTTCCGGCCGGACGGCGAGCCGCTGACCCCCAACTGGAAGCATCTGCCGATCGGTTACCACGGCCGCTCCGGCACCGTCGTCGTCTCCGGCACCGATGTCATCCGCCCCGCCGGCCAGCGCAAGACCCCCGCGGACCCGGCTCCGCTCTTCGGACCCTCCGTCAAACTGGACATCGAGGCGGAGGTCGGCTTCCTCGTCGGCACCCCCAGCGAGCACGGACGGCCCGTGCCTCTGTCCGGTTTCCGCGACCATGTCTTCGGGCTGCATCTCCTCAACGACTGGTCCGCACGAGACATCCAGGCCTGGGAGTACGTCCCGCTCGGCCCGTTCCTCGGCAAGTCCTTCGCCACCTCCGTGTCCGCCTGGGTCACCCCGCTGGAGGCGCTCGACGCAGCCCGGGTCGCCCCGCCCGCACGTGACTTCGAGCTGCTGCCCTATCTGGACGACTCGGGCGACGAGGAGCCCGGTGGCTTCGAACTGCACATCACGGTCGCGATCAACGGAGAGGTGGTCAGCGAGCCCCCGTTCGCGACGATGTACTGGACCGCCGCCCAGCAGCTCGCGCACATGACCGTCAACGGCGCCTCGCTGCGTACCGGTGATCTGTACGGTTCGGGCACGGTCAGCGGCCCCGAGGTGCACCAGCGCGGCTCGCTCCTCGAACTCACCTGGAACGGGCGGGATCCGCTGGACCTGCCGGACGGCAAGCGGACCTTCCTGGAGGACGGCGACGTGGTCACCATGACCGCGTGGGCGCCCGGCCCTGACGGTGTGCGGGTCGGCCTCGGCGAGGTCACCGGACGCGTGGTCCCGGCCGTCCGGTAGACCCGGGCGGTGGCTCAGCACGGCGGGCCCGTGCCGGTGTGGATCCGGTGCGGGCCCGCCGCCGTCACCACTGCTCGACCAGCCTGATCCCCACCAGCACCACCGCCGGCACCAGGCAGAACAGCACCCAGAACGCGACCAGCGGCCGGCGCCGGTGCGCCAAGTGCCCGACCGCGCCCGTGATCTCGACGGCGGCACCGATCGTGCCCAGCAGGCCGAGCACCGCCCCGGTCCAGTAGGCCCAGGAGTGCTCCCCGAGATACCTCAGCAGCAGCATGGCGGGCAGCAGCAGCACCGTGGGCCATGTGTCGGCGGAACTGGCGACCCGCTGCTGTGCGTCGTTGGTCTGACGGTCCTGCCCGTCCTTTTCCGACTGCTCTGCCGGCGCGCTCATCCGCTCTTCCCCCGTGTCCGGTGTGCTCGATGTCCTCAGTGCACTGGGTGCACTCGATGTACTCGATCAAGTCCCAGTGCCCTGAGAGTGGGACGCCGGACCCAGGGCGCGGGTTGTCATTGTCTGGCTATAAGTTCTGTCTCACCGTCTGTCCAAGGAGCTTGCGCAGTGTCCATACCGCCACCACCGCCCTCGTCCCCGCCGCCCGGGCCCTACGGGGCGCCCGGTCAGCCCGGCCCGTACGGAACTCCCGGTCCGCCGGGAGCACCTGGGCCTTACGGCCAGCCCGGTCAGCCCGGCCCGTACGGACAGCCGGGCCAGCCGGGCCCGTACGGCGGCGCGCCGGGCTGGCCGCCCCCGCCGTCGGAGAAGACGAACGCCCTGGCCATCGTGTCCTTCGTGATGTCGATCGTCTGCGGCATCCCGTTCGTCCCGCTGATCCTCGGCATCATCGCCCTCTCCCAGATCCGCAAGAACGGTGAGAAGGGCAGGGGCTTCGCGATCGCCGGTATCGCCATCCACGGCGCGGCGCTCCTGTTCATCGCGATCATGGTGGCCCTCGGGGCCTCCGGAGCGCTCGACGACAGCTCCTCCAAGCCGAAGCGCAGCACCAGTGGCCAGGTCACCGACCCGGGCTCCAGCGATGTCCAGGACATCCGCAAGGGGGACTGCTTCAACACCGAGGACGATCTGGCGGACTACGCGGAGGAGGAAGGCTCCCGGGCCGCGTACAAGGTGGACGTCGTGCCCTGCGCCGAGCCCCACGAGGGAGAGGCGTACGCCGTCTTCCAGTTGGAGGCCGGCGCGTACCCCGGTACGGAGAAGGTCGCCTCGCAGGCCGAGGAGAAGTGCAGCGGCGACCTGCTCACCGACTATGTGGGCGACGCCGCCAAGCTCCCCAAGACGATGAGCTTCTACTACTACCACCCGCAGCAGGCCGGGTGGGCCTTCGGCGACCGCGAGGTCACCTGTTTCCTGGGAGACTCCAGCGGCTCCAGCACCGGCTCGCTCCGCGGCGGCTCCTGACCAGCGGAGCTTCCCGGAACGGGGCACAGCCCTTACGGAGCGGCCATGCGCCGCCCGCGGACAGCGAAGCCGGAGGCCCGGCACCCTCTGGGGTGCCGGGCCTCCGGCTGGATGCCGCAACCGCGGCCGGGCCTCACCGGCCTGTCGCCCTACCGGACGAACACACTGGCCTGCCCGGCCAGATCCAGGAAGTACTGGGGCGCCACACCCAGCACCAGGGTGACCGCGACACCGACCGCGATGGTGGTCATCGTGAGCGGCGACGGCACGGCCACCGTCGGCCCCTCGGGCTTCGGCTCACTGAAGAACATCAGCACGATCACCCGGATGTAGAAGAACGCGGCGATCGCGGAGGAGATCACACCCACCACGACCAGTACGCCCGCGCCACCCTGAGCCGCCGCGCTGAAGACCGCGAACTTCCCTGAGAAGCCCGAGGTCAGCGGGATTCCGGCGAAGGCCAGCAGGAACACCGCGAAGACCGCGGCGACCAGCGGCGAACGCCGCCCGAGCCCGGCCCACTTGGAGAGATGGGTGGCCTCGCCGCCCGCGTCCCGTACCAGCGTGACGACCGCGAAGGCGCCGATCGTCACGAAGGAGTAGGCCACGAGGTAGAAGAGCACGGACGAGACGCCCTCGGGCGTGAACGCGATGACGCCGGCGAGGATGAACCCGGCGTGCGCGATCGACGAGTAGGCCAGCAGCCTCTTGATGTCGGTCTGGGTGATCGCGATGATCGCGCCGCCCAGCATGGTGACGATGGCGACCGCCCACATGATCGGCCGCCAGTCCCAGCGCAGCCCCGGCAGCACCACGTAGAGCAGCCGAAGCAGCGCTCCGAACGCCGCGACCTTGGTGGCCGCCGCCATGAAGCCGGTGACCGGGGTCGGTGCCCCCTGGTAGACGTCGGGGGTCCACATGTGGAACGGAACCGCGCCGACCTTGAACAGCAGCCCGACCAGGATCATCGCGCCACCGATGAGCAGCAGTGCGTCATTGCCCATGGTGGCGGCGAGCGCCGGGTCGATGGTCTTGACGGTGCCGTCCACCACGTCGGCGATCCTGGCGTACGACACGGAGCCCGCGTACCCGTACACGAGCGCCACGCCGAACAGCAGGAACGCCGACGAGAACGCCCCGAGCAGGAAGTACTTCATGGCCGCCTCCTGCGACAGGAGCCGCTTGCGGCGGGCCAGGGCGCACAGCAGGTAGAGGGGCAGCGAGAAGACCTCGAGCGCGACGAAAAGGGTCAGCAGGTCGTTCGCCGCCGGGAAGACGAGCATTCCGGAGATGGCGAACAGCGCCAGCGGGTAGACCTCGGTGGTGGTGAACCCGGCCTTGACCGCCGCCTTCTCGCTGTCGCTGCCCGGTACGGAAGCGGCCTGTGCGGCGAAGGAGTCGACATGGCTGCCGTGCGCCCCGGGGTCGAGGCGCCGCTCGGCGAAGGTGAAGATCGCGACGAGCGAGGCCAGCAGGATCGTGCCCTGGAGGAACAGCGCCGGCCCGTCGACCGCGACGGCGCCCATCGCGGCGAGATGCGCCTTGGTGCTGCCGAAACCCCCGGCGGCAAGGCCCACCACCGCGGCGAACGCGGCGGCCAGCGCCACGACCGACAGGAACACCTGCGCGGGATAGCGGCCCTTGCGCGGGACGAAGGCCTCGATGAGCACACCCACGATCGCCGCGCCGACCACGATCAGGGTGGGCGCGAGCTGGGCGTACTCGATATGTGGGGCCGGAATCTTGTCCAGCGGCTGGGCTGCCGTCGTCCACAGGCTGTGGACAGCTGTTGGGCTCACTTGGCCGCCTCCACCTCGGGCTGGGGGTCCTTCTGCTGTACGTCGGACATGGTGTGCTCCACGGCCGGGTTGACGATCTTCGTGAGGGGCTGCGGGAAGAAGCCGAGGAAGATCAGCAGCGCGATCAGCGGTGCGACCACCGCCAGCTCACGCGGTCGCAGATCCGGCAGAGCGCGCACCTCCTCCTTCACCGGGCCCGTCATCGTCCGCTGGTAGAGCACCAGGGTGTAGAGCGCGGCCAGCACGATGCCGAAGGTGGCGATGATGCCGACCACCGGATAGCGGGCGAAGGTGCCCACCAGGACCAGGAACTCACTGACGAAAGGGGCGAGTCCGGGCAGTGACAGGGTGGCGAGACCGCCGATGAGGAAGGTGCCGGCGAGCACCGGTGCCACCTTCTGCACCCCGCCGTAGTCGGCGATGAGCCGGGAGCCGCGCCGCGAGATCAGGAAACCGGCCACCAGCATCAGCGCGGCCGTCGAGATCCCGTGGTTGACCATGTAGAGCGTGGCACCCGACTGGCCCTGGGTTGTCATCGCGAAGATGCCCATGACGATGAAGCCGAAGTGCGAGATCGACGCATAGGCGACCAGCCGCTTGATGTCGCGCTGGCCCACCGCGAGCAGCGCCCCGTACACGATGCTGATCAGCGCCAGCACGAGGATCACCGGGGTAGCCCACTTCGACGCCTCAGGGAAGAGACCGAGGCAGAATCGCAGCATCGCGAAGGTGCCGACCTTGTCGACGACCGCCGTGATCAGCACGGCCACCGGAGCGGTCGACTCCCCCATGGCGTTGGGCAGCCAGGTGTGCAGCGGCCAGAGCGGCGCCTTCACGGCGAAGGCGAAGAAGAAGCCCAGGAACAGCAGCCGTTCGACGTTCGTGGACATCTCAAGATCCCCGCTGGCCCTCGCCTCGGCGATCTCCGTCAGCGAGAAGTTCCCCGCGACGACATAGAGCCCGATCACCGCGGCCAGCATGATCAGCCCGCCGACCAGGTTGTAGAGCAGGAACTTCACAGCGGCGTACGATCGCTGCGCCGCCGCGTTCTCCTCGCTGCCCGCGTGGGCGCGGTCCCCGAAGCCGCCGATGAGGAAGTACATCGGGATGAGCATGGCTTCGAAGAGAATGTAGAAGAGGAAGACGTCGGTAGCCTCGAAGGAGAGGATCACCATCGCCTCGACCGCGAGGATCAGGGCGAAGAAGCCCTGAGTGGGGCGCCAGCGATAGTTCTTGGTCTCCACCGGAGTCTCCCCGCCGGAGGCGGGGGAAGGATCGGCGTCGTGCCAGCCGGCCAGGATGATGAACGGGATGAGCACCGCGGTCAGCGCGATCAGCGCCACCGCGATCCCGTCCACCCCCAGCTCGTACCGCACACCGAAGTCCGCGATCCAGGCGTGGGATTCGGTCAGCTGGTAGCGGTCGCCGCCGGGCTCGAAGCGGGCGGTGATGATCCCCGCCAGGACGAGTGTGCCGAGCGAGACGAGCAGCGCCAGCCATTTGGCCGCGGTCCTGCGCCCGGCCGGGACGGCCGCGGTCGCGATCGCGCCGACTGCGGGCAAGGCCGCTGCTGCGGTAAGGAGCGGGAAGGACATGACAGTTACACCGACCTCATCAGCAGGGTCGCGGCGATCAGCACCGCCGTACCTCCGAACATCGAGACCGCGTAGGTGCGGGCGTAGCCGTTCTGCAACTTGCGCAGACGGCCCGAGAGTCCCCCGAACGACGCCGCCGTGCCGTTGACCACCCCGTCGACGAGGGTGTGGTCCACGTACACCAGCGACCGGGTGAGGTGCTCCCCGCCGCGGACCAGGACCACATGGTTGAAGTCGTCCTGGAGCAGGTCCCGGCGGGCGGCCCGGGTGAGCAGTGAACCGCGCGGGGCGGTCACCGGCACCGGACGCCGTCCGTACTGGGCGTACGCGAGCGCCACACCGATCACCATCACCACGACGGTGCAGATGGTCACCGTGCCGGCGCTGATCGGCGGATGACCGTGCTCGAAACTGGTCACCGGCTCAAGCCACTTGACGAACGACTCGTGGAAGGAGAAGAGCCCGCCCGCGAAGACCGACCCGAAGGCCAGCACGATCATGGGCACGGTCATGGTGCGCGGCGACTCGTGCGGATGGGGCAGCTCGCCGTTCTCGTCGGGCTGCCAGCGCTGCTCGCCGAAGAAGGTCATCAGCATCACGCGCGTCATGTAGTACGCGGTGATCGCCGCGCCCAGCAGGGCCGCGCCGCCGAGGATCCAGCCCTCGGTGCCGCCCTTGGCGAAGGCCGCCTCGATGATCTTGTCCTTGGAGAAGAAGCCGGACAGACCGGGGAAGCCGATGATGGCGAGATAGCCGAGGCCGAAGGTGACGAAGGTGATCGGCATGTACTTCCGCAGGCCGCCGTACTTCCTCATGTCGACCTCGTCGTTCATGCCGTGCATGACCGAACCGGCGCCGAGGAACAGCCCCGCCTTGAAGAAGCCGTGGGTCACCAGGTGCATGATCGCGAAGGCGTAGCCGATCGGGCCCAGGCCCGCCGCGAGGATCATGTAGCCGATCTGCGACATCGTCGAACCGGCCAGGGCCTTCTTGATGTCGTCCTTCGCGCAACCGATGATCGCACCGAAGAGGAGCGTGACCGCGCCGACGGTCACCACCGCGAGCTGGGCGGTGGGTGCGGCGTTGAAGATGGCACCGGAGCGGGTGATCAGATAGACGCCGGCGGTGACCATCGTCGCCGCGTGGATCAGGGCCGAGACCGGGGTCGGGCCCTCCATCGCGTCCCCGAGCCACGACTGGAGCGGCACCTGGGCGGACTTGCCGCAGGCGGCGAGCAGCAGAAGCAGCCCGAGTGCGGTCAGGGTGCTTTCGGAAGTCTTCCCCGTGGAGTCCAGCACCGGCCCGAAGGCGAAGCTCCCGAAGGTGGTGAACATCAGCATGATGGCGATGGACAGGCCCATGTCGCCGACCCTGTTGACCAGGAAGGCCTTCTTGGCCGCCGTCGCCGCGCTGGGCTTGTGCTGCCAGAAGCCGATCAGCAGGTACGAGGCGAGACCCACGCCCTCCCAGCCGACGTACAGCAGCAGGTAGTTGTCGGCGAGCACCAGCAGGAGCATCGCCGCGAGGAACAGGTTGAGATAGCCGAAGAACCGGCGGCGACGCTCGTCGTGCTCCATGTACCCGACCGAGTACAGATGGATGAGCGAGCCGACTCCGGTGATCAGCAGGACGAAGGTCATCGACAGCTGGTCGAGCTGGAAGGCCACATCCGCTTGGAAGCCCTCGACCGGGATCCAGGTGTACAGATACTGGGTCAGGGTGCGGTCGTCGCCGGGCCGGCCCAGCATGACGGCGAACAGCACCACGCCGATGACGAAGGAGGCGGCGGCGAGTGCCGTGCCGATCCAGTGGCCCGTACGGTCGAGCCGACGCCCGCCGAGCAGCAGCACCGCCCCGCCGAGCAGGGGCGCCGCGATCAGCAGCGCGATCAGGTTCTCTGCGTTGTCCACGAGTCTGCGACCCCTTACAGCTTCATCAGGCTGGCGTCGTCGACCGAGGCCGAGTGGCGGGAACGGAACAGCAACACGATGATCGCGAGCCCGACCACGACCTCGGCCGCGGCGACGACCATCGTGAAGAACGCGATGATCTGGCCGTCGAGATTGCCGTGCATCCGGGAGAAGGCGACGAACGTGAGGTTGCAGGCGTTGAGCATCAGCTCCACGCACATGAAGACCACGATCGCGTTCCGCCTGATCAGCACGCCCGCGGCACCGATGGTGAACAACAGTGAGGCGAGATAGATGTAGTTGACCGGATTCACCGCTTGACCTCCTCTCCGTCGCGCTGTCCGTCGCGCCCGCCGCCAGGGCGCCGCACATCGCGGTCGTGCTCCTCCCGGTGGCGCTCGTCCAGCGAGCGGCCCAGCCGCTCCTCGGAGCGCTGCTCGAGCGCCCTGAGGTCGTTCAGCGCCTCGCCGGACACGTCCCGGATCTGGCCGCGGGCGCGCAGGGTCTTGCTGACGGTCAGCTCGGACGGGGTGCCGTCCGGCAGCAGACCGGCGACGTCCACCGCGTTGTGCCGGGCGTAGACGCCAGGGGCGGGCAGCGGGGTAGGAAGCTTCCAGCCGTAGGTCGCCGATGCGGGGTGGTGGTCGGGCGTCGGAAGGGCGCTCGCCTCGCGGACCCGCTGCTCGGCCAGCTCCCGCTGGGTCCTGGCCCGTTCGGTGCGCTCGCGGTGGGTGAGCACCATCGCGCCGACCGCCGCCGAGATCAGCAGGGCACCGGTGATCTCGAAGGCGAACACGTACTTGGTGAAGATGAGGGCGGCGATGCCCTGGACATTGCCGCCCGCGTTGGCCTCACCGAGACCGATGAAGGAGCCGGGGCCCAGCGCGGCGTTGGCGATTCCGGCGATGAGCAGCACACCGAACCCGAGGCCGCAGGCCGCGGCCCACCAGCGCTGCCCCTTGATGGTCTCCTTCAGGGAGTCCGCAGCCGTCACGCCGACGAGCATGACGACGAAGAGGAACAGCATCATGATCGCGCCGGTGTAGACCACGATCTGGACGATGCCGAGGAAGTACGCCCCGTTGGCGAGGTAGAAGACCGCCAGGATGATCATGGTCCCGGCGAGGCAGAGCGCGCTGTGGACGGCCTTCTTCATCAGGATGGTGCACAGCGCGCCGATCACTGCGACCGTGCCGAGCACCCAGAACTGCACGGCCTCCCCGGTGGAGGTGGCTGCGGCGAGAGTGGCGGCGTTCATACGTCGACCCCCTCTGGCTGCTGCTCGTTGTCCGAACCGTTCTCGCCGCTCCCGGCCTTCTCTCCCTTGGAGACGGCGACCTGGGGCTCGGTGCCGACGGCGGCACCGGTGATCAGGCCCCGGTAGTAGTCCTGCTCGTCGGTGCCCGGGTAGATCTCGTGCGGAGTGTCGACCATGCCCGGCTCAAGTCCCGCGAGAAGCTGCTCCTTGGTGTAGATGAGGTTCTCGCGGGAGCTGTCGGCGAGCTCGAACTCGTTGGTCATGGTGAGCGCCCGGGTCGGGCAGGCCTCGATGCACAGCCCGCACAGAATGCAGCGCGCGTAGTTGATCTGGTAGACCCTGCCGTACCGCTCGCCCGGCGAGTAGCGCTCCTCGTCCGTGTTGTCCGCGCCCTCCACATAGATGGCGTCGGCGGGACAGGCCCAGGCGCACAACTCGCAGCCGACGCACTTCTCCAGCCCGTCCGGATGCCGGTTGAGCTGGTGCCGGCCATGGAAGCGCGGCGCCGTCGTCTTCTGCTGCTCCGGATACTGCTCGGTCAGCCGCTTCTTGAACATGGCCTTGAAGGTCACGCCGAAGCCGGCGACCGGGTTCTGGAACGCGCTCTCGGAATCGTGGGATCGCTCAGACACCGTCAGCCTCCTTTCCGTCACGAGGTCCGTCACTGTCAGTATTCGCGCCACCACTGACAATCAACTCGCGGTCGCGGCGCGAGCGCCTGCGGGGCACCGGCGGCAACTCCTGCCCGGGCAGCGGAGGCACCGGGAATCCGCCCGCCATCGGGTCGAACCCGGCGCCGGCCGCGGCGGTCTCCGCCGTCTCCCGGTCCGACTGCTCCTTCTTGCCCCGGAAGAGGTCGACCACGAAGGACAGCAGCAGCACGGCCAGTACGGCCGCCCCCACGTACAGCACGATCTGCGAGAAGTCCCTGCCTTCGTTGCGCAGCGCACGTACGGTCGCGACGAGCATCAGCCAGACCACCGAGACCGGGATGAGCACCTTCCAGCCGAGCTTCATCAGCTGGTCGTAGCGGACGCGCGGGAGCGTGCCGCGCAGCCAGATGAAGAAGAACAACAGCAGCTGCACCTTGATGACGAACCAGAGCATCGGCCACCAGCCGTGGTTCGCGCCCTCCCAGAACGAGCTGATCGGGTACGGGGCCCGCCAGCCGCCGAGGAAGAGGGTGACGGAGACCGCCGAGACGGTGACCATGTTGACGTACTCGGCGAGCATGAACATCGCGAACTTGATGGACGAGTACTCGGTGTTGAAACCGCCCACCAGGTCGCCCTCGGACTCCGGCATGTCGAACGGCGCCCGGTTGGTCTCGCCGATCATCGTCACGACGTAGATGAGGAACGAGACCGGCAGCAGCAGGATGTACCAGCGGTCCGTCTGCGACTCCACGATGGTCGAGGTGGACATCGACCCGGAGTAGAGGAAGACGGAGGCGAAGGCCGCGCCCATGGCGATCTCGTACGAGATCATCTGCGCGCACGAGCGCAGCCCGCCGAGCAGCGGATACGTCGAGCCGGACGACCAGCCCGCCAGCACGATGCCGTAGATGCCGACCGAGGCCACGGCCAGGATGTACAGCATCGCGATCGGCAGGTCGGTGAGCTGCATCGTGGTGCGCTGACCGAAGATCGAGATCTCGTCGTTGGCAGGCCCGAAGGGGATCACCGCGATCGCCATGAACGCCGGGATGGCGGCGACGACCGGCGCGAGGACGTAGACGACCTTGTCCGCGCGCCGGACGATCAGGTCCTCCTTGAGCATCAGCTTGACGCCGTCCGCGAGGGACTGGAGCAGACCCCAGGGGCCGTGCCGGTTTGGCCCGATGCGCAGCTGCATCCAGGCGACGACCTTGCGCTCCCAGACGATGGAGAACAGCACCGTAAGCATCAGGAACGCGAAGCAGAAGACCGCCTTGATGACGACGAGCCACCAGGGGTCCCGTCCGAACATCGAGAGGTCCTCGACCGCGAGGAGGGTCGGGTTCACGCGCGCACCTCCGGTACGTCGTCGCCTGCGGCGGCACCATCCGTGGCGCCGGGGCCGATACGGACCAGCCGACCGGGCGCCGCGCCCGTGTCACCGAGCACACCGCCGCCGGTCGAGTTGAGCGGGAGCCAGACCACCCGGTCGGGCATCGCGGTCACCTGGAGCGGCAGCCGTACGGAACCGGCGGGTCCGGTGACGGACAGCAGCTCGCCGTCCTTGACCCCGGTCTCGGCCGCGGTGGCGGCGGAGATCCGGGCCACCGCGGCGTGCCGGGTGCCCGCCAGGGCCTCGTCGCCCTGCTGGAGCAGGCCCTGGTCGAGCAGCAACCGGTGGCCGGCGAGGATCGCCTCCCCGTCGCCGGGGCGGGGCAGGGGCTGTGCCGACTCGACGGGCTCGGAGGCCCTGGGGCCGCTCCAGGCGCCGAGCCGGTCCATCTCCCGCCGCACCGAACGCAGATCGGGCAGCCCGAGGTGCACGTCGAGCGCGTCGGCGAGCATGTGCAGCACCCTGGCGTCCGTGGGCGGCAGCGCGCGGGTCATCTGCTCGGGCTTCAGAGCCGCCTCGAAGGGCCTGGCCCTGCCTTCCCAGTTGAGGAAGGTGCCGGACTTCTCCACGACGGCGGCGACCGGGAAGACCACATCGGCCCGCTCCGTCACCTCCGACGGCCGCAGCTCCAGCGAGACCAGGAAGCCCACAGCGTCGAGCGCCTCACGTGCCCGCGCCGGGTCGGGCAGATCCGCTGCCTCCACGCCGGCGACGACCAGGGCGCCGAGTGCGCCCGTGGCCGCGGCCTCGATGATCTGGCCGGTGTCGCGGCCGTAGCGGTGCGGGAGTTCGCGTACGCCCCAGGCCGCCGCGGTCTCCTCACGGGCGCGGGGGTCGGTGGCGGGACGGCCGCCGGGCAGCAGCGAGGGGAGCGCGCCCGCCTCCACGGCGCCCCGCTCACCGGCCCGGCGCGGGATCCACACCAGCTGGGCGCCGGTGGCGGTGGCCGCCCTGAGCGCCGCGGTAAGCGCACCGGCCACCCCGGCCAGCCGCTCGCCCACGACGATCACGGCCCCGGGGGCGCGCAGTGCCTCGTGCGCCGCGGACCCGTCCGCGTCGAGTCCGGTGCCGGACGCCAGGGCGTTCAGCCACTCGGTCTCGGTGCCGGGTGCGGCGGGCAGCAGCACACCGGACGCCTTCACCAGACCGCGGGTGGCGTGCGTGGCGAGGGTGTAGGTGCGCTGGCCGTGCTTGCGGGCGGCCTTTCGCAGCCGCAGGAAGACGCCGGGTGCCTCCTCCTCGGACTCGAAGCCCACGAGCAGTACCGCGGGCGCCTTCTCCAGGGACGCGTAGGTGACTCCCCTGCGGTCCAGGACCAGGTCCCGTCCCCGCCCGGCCACCGAGGAGGCCAGGAAGTCGGCCTCCTCGGACGAATGGACCCGCGCCCGGAAGTCGATGTCGTTGGTGTCCAGGGCGACCCGTGCGAACTTGGCGTACGCGTAGGCGTCCTCGACGGTGAGCCGGCCCCCGGTCAGCACGCCCACCCGTCCGCGTACCGCCTCGAGCCCCGCGGCCGCGGCCTCCAGGGCCTCGGTCCAGCTCGCGGCCTCCAGCTCGCCGGTCTCCTTGTTACGTACGAGCGGAGTGGTGAGCCGGTCGCGCTGCTGGGCGTAGCGGAAGGCGAACCGCCCCTTGTCGCAGATCCACTCCTCGTTGACCTCGGGGTCGTCGGCGGCGAGCCGCCGCATGACCTTGCCGCGCCGATGGTCGGTGCGGGTGGCGCAGCCGCCCGCACAGTGCTCGCAGACCGACGGCGAGGACACCAGGTCGAAGGGCCGGGAGCGGAACCGGTACGCGGCCGAGGTCAGCGCGCCGACCGGGCAGATCTGGATGGTGTTTCCGGAGAAGTACGACTCAAAGGGATCGCCTTCGCCCGTGCCGACCTGCTGGAGCGCGCCGCGTTCGAGCAGTTCGATCATCGGGTCGCCGGCGACCTGGTTGGAGAACCGCGTGCAGCGCGCGCACAGCACACAGCGTTCGCGGTCGAGCAGCACCTGGGTGGAGATGTTGACCGGCTTCTCGTAGGTGCGCTTCCTGCCCTCGAACCTGGACTCGGCCTGGCCGTGGGACATGGCCTGGTTCTGGAGAGGGCACTCCCCGCCCTTGTCGCAGACCGGGCAGTCCAGCGGGTGGTTGATCAGCAGCAGCTCCATCACGCCCTGCTGTGCCTTCTCGGCGACGGGCGAGGTGAGCTGGGTCCTGACGACCATGCCGTCGGTGCAGGTGATGGTGCAGGAGGCCATCGGCTTGCGCTGGCCCTCGACCTCGACGATGCACTGCCGGCAGGCGCCGGCGGGGTCGAGGAGGGGGTGGTCGCAGAACCGCGGGATCTCGATTCCGAGCAGTTCGGCGGCGCGGATCACCAGGGTGCCCTTCGGCACGCTGATCTCGACGCCGTCGATGGTCAGGCTGACCAGGTCCTCGGGCGGGGGTGCGGTGTTGCCGCCGCCTGCGGACGCGGCGGACGTGGTGACGGTCATGCGGGCACCTCCAGGTCCCTGTCGGCCCAGGCCGTGGACTTCGCGGGGTCGAAGGGGCAGCCCCTGCCGCGGATGTGCTGCTCGTACTCGTCGCGGAAGTACTTGAGCGACGAGAAGATCGGCGAGGCGGCGCCGTCGCCGAGCGCGCAGAACGACTTGCCGTTGATGTTGTCGGCGATGTCGGCGAGCTTGTCGATGTCGGCCATGGAGCCCTTGCCCGCCTCGATGTCGCGCAGCAGCTGGACGAGCCAGTACGTGCCCTCGCGGCAGGGCGTGCACTTGCCGCACGACTCATGGGCGTAGAACTCGGTCCAGCGGGTGACGGCCCGTACGACACAGGTCGTCTCGTCGAAGCACTGGAGCGCCTTGGTGCCGAGCATCGATCCGGCGGCGCCCACGGCCTCGTAGTCGAGCGGGACGTCGAGGTGCTCGTCGGTGAACATCGGGGTGGACGAGCCGCCCGGGGTCCAGAACTTCAGCCGGTGGCCGGGGCGCATCCCGCCGCTCATGTCGAGCAGCTGGCGCAGGGTGATGCCGAGCGGCGCCTCGTACTGGCCGGGGGAGGCGACATGGCCGCTGAGGGAGTAGAGCGTGAAGCCGGGGGACTTCTCGCTGCCCATCGAACGGAACCAGTCCTTGCCCCTGTGCACGATCGCGGGAACCGACGCGATGGACTCGACGTTGTTCACCACGGTGGGGCACGCGTACAGACCGGCGACCGCGGGGAAGGGCGGACGCAGCCGGGGCTGGCCGCGCCGGCCTTCCAGGGAGTCGAGGAGCGCGGTCTCCTCACCGCAGATGTACGCGCCGGCGCCCGCGTGCACGGTGATGTCGAGGTCGAGCCCGCTGCCCAGGATGTTCCTGCCGAGGTAGCCCGCCTCATAGGCCTCGCGCACGGCCTCGTGCAGTCGGCGCAGCACGGGGACGACCTCGCCGCGCAGATAGATGAAGGCGTGTGCGGAGCGGATCGCGTAGCAGGCGATCACCATGCCTTCGATGAGGGAGTGCGGATTGGCGAAGAGCAGCGGGATGTCCTTGCAGGTGCCCGGCTCGGACTCGTCGGCGTTGACCACGAGGTAGTGCGGCTTGTCGTCGCCCTGCGGGATGAACTGCCACTTCATCCCGGTCGGGAAGCCCGCACCGCCCCGGCCGCGCAGTCCGGAGTCCTTGATGTACGCGATGAGGTCGTCCGGGGTCATCGCGAGGGCCTTGCGCAGGCCCTCGTAGCCCTCGTGGCGCCGGTAGGTGGCCAGGGTCCAGGACTCGGGGTCGTCCCAGAAGGCCGAGAGGACGGGTGCGAGCAGCTTCTCGGGGCTCGTCCCGCCGCCGGCCTCCGGCCCGTACTCGGTGGACACGGTCATCACTCCCCCTCCTTGGAGTCCCTGGAATCCCCGGAGTCCCTGGAATCCCTTGCGTTCTTGGAGTCCTCGGAGTCCCCGGAGCCCCCGGCGACCGGACCCGCGGGGTGCGAGGGGTCCGAAGCGGACGTCTGCTGGGGTGCGTCATGGGAGCTGAGGTGCTCGGCCGGCGCCTCGTCCGCGGGGGCCGCGCCGCGTGGGTGGACCACCCGCGGGTGGGCGGCCTCGCCCCTGGCCAGTCGCAGACCGACCAGGGACGCCGGGCCCGCGCCGCCGCCGGCCTCGACGGCGCCGGGGCGCTCGTCGGGGAAGCCGGCCAGGATGCGGGCCGTGTCCTTGAAGGTGCACAGCGGTGCGCCCCGGGTGGGTTCGACGGTCCGGCCGGCCCTCAGGTCGTCCACGAGCCTGCGGGCCGACTCGGGCGTCTGGTTGTCGAAGAACTCCCAGTTGACCATCACCACGGGCGCGAAGTCGCAGGCCGCGTTGCACTCGATGTGCTCGAGGGTGATCTTGCCGTCCGCGGTGGTCATGCCGGAGCCACCGCTGCCGACGCCGAGGTGCTCCTTGAGCTCGTCGAAGATGGCGTCGCCGCCCATCACCGCACACAGCGTGTTGGTGCACACCCCGACCTGGTAGTCACCCGAGGGCCCGCGCCGGTACATGGTGTAGAAGGTGGCGACGGCGGTGACCTCCGCCGTGGTCAGGTCCAGCATCTCCGCGCAGAACCGCATCCCGGTGCGGGTGACATGACCCTCCTCCGACTGCACCAGGTGCAGCATCGGGAGCAGTGCGGAGCGGCTGTCCGGGTAGCGGCCGATGATCGCTTCGGCGTCGGTCTCGAGCCTGGCGCGCACGTCGGCCGGGTAGTCGGGTGCGGGGAGCTGGGGCATCCCCAAGCTGACGTCTGTCACCGGTCGACGCCTCCCATCACGGGGTCGATGGATGCGACGGCGACGATCACGTCGGCGACCTGGCCGCCCTCGCACATCGCCGCCATGGACTGAAGGTTGGTGAACGAGGGGTCGCGGAAGTGGACCCGGTAGGGGCGGGTGCCGCCGTCGGACACCACATGGACGCCGAGCTCGCCCTTGGGCGACTCGACCGCCGCGTACGCCTGCCCGGCCGGGACCCGGAAGCCCTCGGTCACCAGCTTGAAGTGGTGGATCAGGGCCTCCATCGACGTGCCCATGATCTTCTTGATGTGGTCGAGGGAGTTGCCGAGACCGTCGGGCCCGAGTGCGAGCTGCGCGGGCCAGGCGATCTTCTTGTCGGCGACCATGACCGGTCCCTGGACGAGCCGGTCCAGGCACTGCTCGATGATCCGCAGCGACTGGCGCATCTCCTCCAGGCGGATGAGGAAGCGGCCGTACGAGTCGCAGGTGTCGGCGGTCGGCACGTCGAACTCGTAGGTCTCGTAGCCGCAGTAGGGATCGGACTTGCGCAGGTCGTGCGGCAGCCCGGTGGAGCGCAGGATCGGGCCGGTCGCGCCGAGCGCCATGCAGCCGGTGAGGTCGAGATAGCCGATGCCCTGCATCCGGCCCTTGAAGATCGGGTTCCCGGTGGCGAGCTTGTCGTACTCCGGGAGGTTCTTCTTCATCTTCTTCACGAACTCGCGGATCTGGTCCACGGCGCCCGGTGGCAGGTCCTGGGCGAGTCCGCCGGGGCGGATGTACGCGTGGTTCATCCGCAGGCCGGTGATGAGTTCGAAGATGTCGAGAATGAGTTCACGATCACGGAATCCGTAGATCATGACCGTGGTGGCGCCCAGCTCCATGCCTCCGGTGGCGATGCACACCAGGTGGGAGGAGAGCCGGTTGAGCTCCATGAGGAGCACCCGGATGACCGAGGCGCGGTCCGGGATCTGGTCCTCGATCCCGAGCAGCTTCTCGACCGCGAGGCAGTACGCCGTTTCGTTGAAGAACGGCGTCAGATAGTCCATGCGCGTGACGAAGGTGGTGCCCTGCGTCCAGGTGCGGTATTCGAGGTTCTTCTCGATGCCGGTGTGGAGATAGCCGATGCCGCAGCGGGCCTCGGTGACGGTCTCGCCGTCGATCTCCAGGATGAGGCGGAGCACGCCGTGGGTGGACGGGTGCTGGGGGCCCATGTTGACGACGATGCGCTCGTCGTCGGCCTTGGCCGCGCTCTGGGCGACCTCGTCCCAGTCGCCACCGGTGACCGTGTACACGGTCCCCTCGGTGGTCTCGCGTGCTGAGGATGGGGTGGTCACGAGTACGACCTCCGCTGGTCCGGAGCCGAGATCTGGGCGCCCTTGTACTCGACGGGGATGCCGCCGAGGGGGTAGTCCTTGCGCTGGGGGAAGCCCTGCCAGTCGTCCGGCATCATGATCCGGGTGAGGGCCGGGTGGCCGTCGAAGACCAGACCGAAGAAGTCGTAGGTCTCGCGCTCGTGCCAGTCGTTGGTCGGATAGACCTCGACCAGGGACGGGACATGCGGGTCCGCGTCCGGTGCGCTGACCTCCAGCCGGATCAGCCGGCCGTGGGTGAGCGAGCGCAGGTGGTAGACGGCGTGCAGCTCGCGGCCCTTGTCCCCGGGGTAGTGCACCCCGCTCACGCCGGTGCAGAGCTCGAAGCGCAGGGCCGGGTCGTCGCGCAGGGTCCTGGCGACGCGGGCGAGGTGCTCGCGGGCGATGTGGAAGGTGAGCTCGCCCCGGTCGACCACGGTCTTCTCGATCGCGTTCTCCGGCAGGAGGTCCTGTTCCTCCAGGGCACCCTCGAGCTCGTCGGCCACCTCGTCGAACCAGCCGCCGTACGGGCGGGTAGCAGCGCCCGGCAGCCGGACGGAGCGTACGAGCCCGCCGTAGCCGGAGGTGTCTCCGCCGTTGTCGGCGCCGAACATCCCGCGCTGGACGCGGATCTCCTCGCCGTGCTCGCCCCGCTGCCCGGGCAGGTTCTGCTCGGAGAGCTCCTTCTCCGGGTTGGGCTGGTCGTGTGCGTCGCTCACCGGAGCAGCCCCTTCATCTCGATCGTGGGCAGCGCCTTGAGGGCCGCTTCCTCCGCCTCCCGGGCCGCCTCCTGGGCGTTCACCCCGAGCTTGGAGTTCTGGATCTTGTGGTGGAGCTTGAGGATCGCGTCCATCAGCATCTCCGGCCGCGGAGGACAGCCGGGCAAATAGATGTCAACAGGGACAATGTGATCAACACCCTGCACAATCGCATAATTGTTGAACATTCCGCCCGATGATGCGCAAACCCCCATGGAGATCACCCACTTGGGATTGGGCATCTGGTCGTAGACCTGACGCAGGACCGGGGCCATCTTCTGGCTCACCCGCCCGGCGACGATCATCAGATCCGCCTGCCGGGGTGAGCCGCGGAAGACCTCCATACCGAAGCGGGCCAGGTCGTACCGGCCGGCACCGGTCGTCATCATCTCGATGGCGCAGCAGGCGAGGCCGAAGGTGGCGGGGAAGACGGACGCCTTGCGCACCCAGCCCGCGGCTTGTTCGACGGTGGTGAGCAGAAAGCCGCTCGGAAGCTTCTCTTCGAGTCCCATGAGTGTGCCCCTCAGCCCCTCAGTCCCATTCCAGGCCGCCGCGCCGCCATACGTACGCGTAGGCGACGAAGACGGTGAGCACGAAGAGCAGCATCTCCACGAGCCCGAAGATCCCCAGCGCGTCGAAGCTGACCGCCCAGGGATAGAGGAAGACGATCTCGATATCGAAGATGATGAAGAGCATCGCCGTCAGGTAGTACTTGATCGGGAAGCGGCCCCCTCCGGCCGGCGTCGGCGTCGGCTCGATCCCGCATTCGTACGCCTCGAGCTTCGCCCGGTTGTAGCGCTTGGGACCGACGAGCGTGGCCATGACCACGGAGAAGATCGCAAAGCCTGCCCCTAGGGCGCCGAGCACAAGGATGGGCGCGTAGGCATTCACGCTCCTCGCTCCTTCCAGTCGTCTTTGACCGTTGGACCGCACCGGGCTCTGCGTCGCCGCCTCAGAAGATCGTGCTCATGTGAGGCAGTTCACAAGCCCGACTGCTCCGCATCTTATGCCCGTAGGTCTGTGATCTGCGACACGGGGTACGACAACGACTTTGTGATCTCCACCACCTGACGAAGGATCATGAACGGGGATGAGCGGTGATCTTGCACATGAAGCGCACGAGTGACTACAAGAGGTCACCTTCTATCGAGTTACCGCTGGTCAGGGGCTCGCAGTCAATACCAGGAGTGGTAGATGCAGGCAAATTCGCGGGCCACCGGACCGGGTGATAGAGGGGCGCGTCACCCACGTGAGGGATCGGGCGGACGGGAGTGGACGTGTGCGTCCGTTCACGAGCCGCGAGCCCTCCGGGCGGAAGTGGCGGAGTGGTGGCGCGCGACGGCGCGAGGCCGCGGGGGACGGTGACCTTCCTGTGACCTGCGCCACTCGCGACCACTCGCCGGAATTCGGGGCTTGGCCATCGGTGTGAAGGGGTGGTAAGCGCGGGGCAATCCGGACCTTTTACTGAAAGCCCATGATCACAGCCCTGATCATGGCTGCCCGTTTTGCCCGTTACGGCGTCAATAAGGGCCCTCGGAAAGCGGATTGTGAGATTCCGAACGTAACTGTGGCGCAACACACGTTTCTTGAAGGGAACCGTCGGTCACTGATACCGGTTGTCCCTATGTCCCACACCGCTCACATACGAAGCCACCGGAAGCCCCGTCCCAAGAGCGCCTCCAAGCTCGCACTGCGGGCCGGAGTTGCCGGTGGCGTCCTCAGCACCATCGCGGTGGCCGGTAGTGCCGGGCCGGCGAACGCCGAGCCGGTGACCGAGACCATCGAGATGCCCGCGCTCACCCTGGAGACCCCGGCGCTCGCCACCGCGGTCGCCCGCTCCGCCGAGGCCAGCCAGCTCGCCGCCCTCGACGCCGAGTTGCGGACCCAGGAAGACGCGGCCGCCGCCAAGGCCGCCAAGGCCGCCAAGACGGCGAAGGCCGAAGCCGTCCGCAAGGCCGAGGCCGAGAAGAAGGCCGAGGAGGCCGCCCGCTCCGAGGCCCGCGCCTCCCGCAGTTCCGAGCGCACCACGCTCTCCGCCTCCGCGTCGAAGAGCGACGTCTCGGCCCCGGCCGGCTCGGTCGGGACCGTCATCTCCTTCCTGAAGGCCCAGCTCGGCGACGCCTACGTCATGGGCGCCAGCGGCCCCAACGCCTGGGACTGCTCCAGCCTCGTCCAGGCCGCCTACCGCCAGGTCGGCGTGGACCTCCCCCGCGTCTCCCAGGACCAGTCCGTCGCCGGTACCCCGGTCTCCCTGGACAACGTCCAGGTCGGTGACATCCTCTACTGGGGCGGCGCCGGCTCCGCGTACCACGTCGGCGTCTACATCGGCGACGGCCAGTACCTCGACGCCGCGAACCCCAGCAAGGGTGTCGTCGTCCAGGACCTCTCCGGCTACCCGGCGAGCGGCGCGGTGCGCGTGCTCTGAGGCCTGAGCTCTGACCACCTGGGCGTCTGACCACCTGACGCCCGGCGCAAACATGCCGGATCGGGCAATCCGGCACATAGTGCAACAGCCGGGGCTGCGACTCCTTTTCGGGAGCCGCGGCCCCGGCTTGGTGTGAAGTCCCCGGCGCTGAAACGCAACGGTCCCGGGGCGACCGTCCGGGCACGGTGACGACTGTGTCCCGGGTCGGTGACACCGGACCTTCCCCTACTGCGCCGCGACGATGCCGTTGCTACGTTCCCGGTCCTGGGTGCGGCCGCGGGGCCGCCCCGCACAGGGGGGAAGTCTCAGATGAACGTGCACGGCCACCGCTTCAGACCCGTCGTCCTCGCGCTCGCCGCAGTCGCCGTGACCGCCGTGCTCACGGGATGCCGGAACGACGACTCCGCCGCCGGGGCCGGCGTGCCGAGCGCGGGTGCGACGGCCGTCCCGTCGCCCGGGACGTCCGCCGCCGGCGGCGCCGAGCCCGGCGGGAAGCAGAGCGCCAAGCCCGCCGGCAAGCCTGCGAAGAAGCCCGGTACCAAGCCTGCCGGTCCGGTGACGCCCGCCGCCGACTGCGCCAGTGAGCCGCCGGACCCGGATCATGTCGACCCCGACGAGCTGGCCGTCTACCGCGCCGAGGAGCTGCCCGCCTCCACTGGGAAGATCAACCTCGTCATCCGGCACGGGGCCTGGGGATGCCCCGGCAAGGACACCGACGGCGCGCCCTTCGTCGTCACCACCGAGGACAGCCGCTGGGCCCTCGACCAGGCCGCGTACGTCACCGCCACCACGCCCATCACCGACAGCACGGAAAGCCAGCGGATCGGCGTGCAGGAGCTGATCGACTGGATCGACGCGAACCCCGACTCCGGTCTGGTGTTCCGGTACGAGCTGGGCGACGACGGCGCCATCCACCGTCTGGAGCAGGTCTTCACGCCGTAGGGCGGTGGCCCGGTCCCAGCAGGCTGTGGGTCAGCTCCATCAGGCGCCTGCGGGCTTCCGGGTCGTACGCCTGCTCATGGGCGGGCGTGTCCGTGCAGCGGTCGAAGTAGCGGCCCGTGGTGGTGGCGAGCAGGGGGTCGAGGAGCAGGCGCACGGTCGGCCGCACGCCCTCGTCCGTGCTGACGGCGGGAGTGAGGCCGTATGCGCGGACGCCTTCGGTGTCCATCAGATGGGCGGGGTGGAGGGTGTTCACCGTGACTCCGGTGCCTCGCAGTTCGGCAGCCAGCTCGAAGGTCGCCATGATCAGGGCCAGCTTGCTTCGGCAGTAGGCGCGCAGACCCTCGTAGTCGCGTTCCAGCATGACGTTGTCGAAGTCGATGGCCTCCTGGCCGATCGAGGCGACGTTGATCACGCGGGCGGGAGCTGAGGCGGTGAGGAGCGGCAGCAGGTCGCGGGTGAGGGCGTAGGGGGCGAGGTGGTTAACCGCGAAACGGAGTTCATGGCCCTGGCGGCTCAGTTCGCGCGTGAGCGGTTCGGCGCCGCCTCCTGCCACCGCGTTGTTGATCAGGCCGTCGAGGCGCGGCTCGGCGGTACGGATGCGGTCCGCCATCGCGTGCACCTGGTCCAGGTCGGACAGGTCGGCGAGATAGGTGCGGATCGTGGTGCCGGGGGCGGCGGCCCGTGCTTCGGTGGCCGCTGCCTCCAGTCGGCCGGGATCACGGCCGTGCAGCAGGACGGTGCCGCCGCGCAGGGCGAGGTCGAGTGCGAGAGCGCGGCCCATGCCCTGGGTGGCGCCTGTGATCAACGTGGTGCGCTGGGTCATGGCGGCAACCCTGGCAGCACCGGGGAACGGGCAGGTAGAGCGTGCCGGGCCTGGTGTCGACACCACCAGGCCCGGCACGTCACCTCAGGCCTTCGGCGCCACCTTCGAGAGGCCGTTGATGATCCGGTCCATCGCGTCGCCGCCCGTGGGGTCGGTCAGGTTGGCGAGCATCTTCAGCGTGAACTTCATCAGCACGGGGTGGCTCAGCCCGCGCTGGGTCGCAATCTTCATGATCTTCGGGTTGCCGATGAGCTTCACGAAGGCGCGGCCCAGGTTGTAGTAGCCGCCGTAGGTGTCCTTGAGGACCTTCGGGTAGTTGCGCAGGGCGAGTTCGCGCTGGGCGGGGGTGGCGCGGGCGTGCGCCTGGACGATGACGTCGGCCGCGATGCGCCCGGACTCCATCGCATAGGCGATGCCCTCGCCGTTGAACGGGTTGACGAGGCCGCCCGCGTCGCCGACCAGCAGCAGGCCGCGGGTGTAGTGGGGCTGGCGGTTGAAGGCCATCGGCAGGGCGGCGCCGCGGATGGGGCCGGTCATGTTGTCGGGGACGTAGCCCCACTCCTCGGGCATCGAGGCGCACCACGCCTTGAGCACCTCGCGCCAGTCCAGGTCCTTGAACGCGGCGGAGGTGTTGAGCACCCCCAGGCCCACGTTGGAGGTGCCGTCGCCCATGCCGAAGATCCAGCCGTAGCCGGGCAGCAGCCGGTCCTCACCGGGGCCGCGGCGGTCCCACAGCTCCAGCCAGGACTCCAGGTAGTCGTCGTCGTGCCGGGGGCTGGTGAAGTACGTGCGGACCGCGACGCCCATCGGGCGGTCCTCGCGGCGGTGCAGGCCCATCGCCAGGGACAGCCGGGAGGAGTTGCCGTCGGCCGCGACCACCAGCGGGGCGCGGAAGACGACGGGAGTCTTCTCCTCGCCGAGCTTGGCGTGCACACCGGTGATACGGCCGGTGCGGTCGTCCACGACCGGCTCGCCGACGTTGCAGCGCTCGTACAGCCGCGCCCCGGCCTTCTGCGCCTGCCGGGCCAGCTGCTCGTCGAAGTCGTCGCGCTTGCGCACGAGTCCGTAGTCCGGGTAGCTGGCGAGCTCCGGCCAGTCCAGCTGGAGGCGCACACCGCCGCCGATGATGCGCAGGCCCTTGTTGCGCAGCCAGCCCGCCTCTTCGGAGATGTCGATGCCCATGGCGACGAGCTGCTTGGTGGCACGCGGGGTGAGCCCGTCACCGCACACCTTCTCGCGCGGGAACGCGGTCTTCTCCAGCAGGAGTACGTCGAGTCCGGACTTGGCCAGGTAGTACGCGGTCGTGGAACCGGCCGGGCCCGCGCCGACGACGATCACATCTGCGGTGTGCTCGGAGAGAGGCTCGGTCACGGCGGGATCTCCCGAAACTCGATTTCGCGTGCTTAAAAGCACTGGACGTGTGCAGTCTATGGGGGCGTACCGATCCGCCGACCGAAGGGCTGTCCCATGAGCGAAACGCTTCCCGCCGCTCCCGCCGCGCCGGTGGTGCGGCTGCGCGTGCCCACCGACGAGGACGCCCTGGTCTGGCACCGGATCTTCGCCGATCCGGAGGTCATGGAGTTCCACGGCGGGGCACCCGCCGAGCTTTCGGAGTACGAGGAGTTGACGGCCCGGCAGCGCAGACATGACGCGGAGCACGGCTTCTGCCTCTGGACGGCTCTGGATGAGGAGGGCGAGGTGCTGGGCTTCACGGGCGCGCAGCCCTGGCCGCATGCCTGGGGGCCGGTGGGCGAGATCGAGATCGGCTGGCGGCTGGCCCGGACGGCCTGGGGGCGGGGTTACGCGACCGCCGCGGCCCGCACCACGCTGGAGCGGCTGCGGGCGGCGGGGGTGCCGAGCGTGGTGGCCATGGTGGCGGCGGAGAACGAGCGGTCGATCGCGGTGACCCGGCGGCTCGGGATGGAGCTCGCGGAGACGTTCACGACCCCGGTCGGGAAGCGGACCGGGTACTGCTTCCGGCTGGACCTGGTGCGGTGACCGGAAAGCGCGACCGACTCCGATGACCGTGACCGTGACCGGAAAGCGCGGCCGGAAAGCGCGGCCGGCACCAGTGACCGTGACCATGACCGTAGAGATGCACCGGCTTCCGTGCCATGACCGCATCAGGCACGGCTCACCGCCTGCCACGAGCGGATCCGGGCTTCAGAAGACCGAGAGGCCCGTCAGGGTGGTGAAGCGGTCCAGCGCCGCCACGCCCGCCACCGAGTTGCCCCGGCTGTCGAGCCCCGGACTCCAGACGCAGAGCGTGCAGCGGCCGGGCACGATGGCGACGATCCCGCCGCCCACCCCGCTCTTGCCCGGCAGTCCTACCCGGTAGGCGAACTCGCCCGCCGCGTCGTACGTCCCGCAGGTCATCATCACCGCGTTGACCTGCTTGGCCTCGCTTCGGGTCAGCAGCCGGCTTCCGTCGGCACGCAGTCCGTGGCGGGCCAGGAAGCGGGCCGCCAGGGCGAGATCGGCGCAGCTCGTCATGATCGAGCACTGCCAGAAGTAGTGGTCGAGCAGTATCGGCACCGGGTTGGCGATATTTCCGTACGAGGCCATGAAGTGGGCCAGCGCGGCGTTGCGGTCCCCGTGTTCGCCCTCCGACGCGGCGACCTCCTGGTCGAAGGCGAGGTCGGGGTTGCCGCTCTCGGCCCGCAGGAACTCGAGGAGTTCACTGCTGGCGTCGCCGGTCAGCGTCTGGAGCCGGTCGGTGACGACGAGGGCTCCCGCGTTGATGAACGGATTGCGCGGGATGCCGTTCTCGTACTCGAGCTGCACCAGCGAGTTGAACGGATTGCCCGATGGCTCGCGGCCCACCCGCTCCCACAGCGCGTTCCCGTCGAGTGAGAGGGCGAGCGCCAGGGCGAAGACCTTGGTGACGGACTGGGCGGAGAAGGGCTGCCGCCAGTCGCCGACCCCGTACACCGTGCCGTCGACGTCCGCGATGGCCATGCCGAAACGGCGCGGGTCGACGGAGGCGAGCGCCGGGATGTACTCGGCCGGCGTGCCGCTGCCGATGAGCGGGGCCACATCCGCGGCGATGCGCTCGAGCAGTCCCTGGTAGTCCGCCTCGTCATCCGGCTGGTAGTCCACCTGGTCCACGATGCCCCGGTTCCGGTCGTACTTGCTGTGGCTTGGTGACGCGGTCCTACTGCGGCTTGGTGCCGCGGTGCAGGGCGACGATCCCGCCGCTCAGGTTGCGCCAGGCCACCTTCGTCCAGCCCGCCTTCCGGAGCAGCCCGGCGAGCTCCGCCTGCTCGGGCCAGGACTGGATCGACTCGGCGAGATAGACGTACGCGTCCGGGTTGGACGACACCGCGCGGGCGACGGGCGGCAGCGCGCGCATCAGGTATTCCTCGTACACCGTGCGGAAGGGCCCCCAGGTCGGGTGGGAGAACTCGCAGATCACGACCCGTCCGCCCGGCTTGGTCACCCGGTACAGCTCGCGCAGCGCCTGGTCGGTGTCCTGGACGTTGCGCAGCCCGAAGGAGATCGTCACGGCGTCGAAGGCACCGTCCCTGAAGGGCAGCTTCGTGGCATCGCCGGCGGTGAGCGGCAGCCACGGATACCGCTTCTTGCCTTCGCGCAGCATGCCGAGGGAGAAGTCGCAGGGCACGACGTAGGCACCGGTGCGGGTGAACGGGAGCGAGGAGGTGCCGGTGCCCGCTGCCAGGTCGAGGATCCGCTCGGCGGGGCCCGCGGCGACGGCTCTGGAGACCTCCTTGCGCCAGCGCCGGTCCTGGCCGAGCGAAAGCACGTCGTTGGTGAGGTCGTAGTTCGCCGCCACGTCGTCGAACATGGAGGCGACTTCGTGCGGCTGCTTGTCCAGGGAGGCTCGGGTCACGCACCCATTGTGCCGCTCGGCCCCCGGCTGACCGCGGGCAGGGCACGCGGAGGACGTCAGGGAGATGTCAGCGAGCCCGGTACACGAGCCTGCCACCGAGGACCGTCGCCACGCAGGTACCGGCCCCGTGTACGCGCAGGGCCCGCGCGGGCAGCTCGTCCACCGGGACGTCGAAGACCGCGAAGTCCGCGGGGGCGCCAGGGGTCAGCTCGCCGTCGAGCACGGCGTTCAGCGGCCGGGCGGCGAACGGGTCGAGCGAGGGCGCCGGCAGCGGGCCTTCGGCACTCGGCTCCCTGCCCCGGCCGGGGGCCCGCACCCGGAGCCCTGACCTGGCCACCGCGCTGCGCACTTCGGGCAGGGTGAAGGGGCCTGCCACCGCCGTGGTGCCGTGGGCCAGCATGCGCTGCAACCCGCGGCGCGCGCTTCCGCCCCGGCGTACGTCGTCCAGGGCGAGCCCCGCGAGGTCCCCGCCGGTCAGCGGCTCGGTGCCGAGTGCGTCCGCCTCGCGCGGGTCCGGGTGGTACGCGGCCTCCAGCAGCGCCACGCCGTCGGCGTTCAGCAGCCCCGGGAGGAGCAGCCCCGGCCAGCGGCGCACCCGGGCACCGGGGTAGGCGGCGGTGACACGTGCGGAGGTGCCGACGGCGGCGATCAGACCGCCGTCGACCACGACCGCGACGACGGGCTCTTGCCCGCCGGTGGCGCCGAACACCCGGTCAGCGACATGGATCGTCAGCACGGCAGCGGTATCCGCGGTGTCCGGCGGCTCAGTTGGCGTTCAGCAGCTTCAGCTCGGGGTGGGCCGTGCCGCCCTCGATCGCCGTCGAGGAGATGTGCGAGGCCACACGGTCGTCGACCGGGTCGTTCGCCGGGTCGTCGTGCACGGTGATGTGCTCGTACGTGGTCGTCCGCTGCGCGGGCACCCGGTCCGCCTTGCGGATCAGGTCGATGATCTCCTGCCGGTTGGAGCGGTGCTTGGCACCGGCCGACGAGACGACGTTCTCCTCCAGCATGATCGAGCCCAGGTCGTCCGCGCCGTAGTGCAGCGAGAGCTGGCCGATCTCCTTGCCCGTGGTCAGCCAGGAGCCCTGGATGTGGGCGACGTTGTCGAAGAACAGCCGGGCGATCGCGATCATCCGCAGGTACTCGAAGATCGTCGCCTGGGTGCGGCCCTTGAGGTGGTTGTTCTCGGGCTGGTAGGTGTACGGGATGAAGGCGCGGAAGCCGCCCGTACGGTCCTGGACGTCACGGATCATCCGCATGTGCTCGACGCGCTCGGCGTTGGTCTCGCCGGTGCCCATCAGCATCGTGGACGTCGACTCGACCCCCATCCGGTGCGCGGTCTCCATGATCTCCAGCCAGCGCTCGCCGGACTCCTTCAGCGGTGCGATCGCCTTGCGCGGACGCTCCGGAAGCAGCTCGGCACCGGCACCCGCGAAGGAGTCCAGACCCGCCGCGTGGATCCGGGAGATCGCCTCCTCGACCGACACACCGGAGATCCGCGCCATGTGCTCGACCTCGGAGGCGCCGAGGGAGTGGATCACGAGCTGCGGGAAGTCCTTCTTGATCGCGGCGAAGTGCTCCTCGTAGTACTCGACGCCGAAGTCCGGGTGGTGCCCGCCCTGGAACATGATCTGCGTCCCGCCGAGCTCGACGGTCTCCGCGCAGCGCCGCAGGATGTCGTCGAGGTCACGGGTCCAGCCCTTGGCGGTGTCCTTGGGCGGCGCGTAGAAGGCGCAGAAACGGCAGGCCGTGACGCAGACGTTGGTGTAGTTGATGTTCCGCTCGATGATGTACGTCGCGATGTGCTCCGTACCGGCGTAACGGCGGCGGCGCACCGCGTCGGCGGCGGCGCCCAGTGCGTGCAGCGGCGCCGACCGGTAGAGGTCGAGCGCCTCCTCCGGGGTGATCCGGCCACCCGCGGCGGCGCGGTCCAGGACGGACTGAAGGTCGGCCTTCTCGGTCACCGGGAGTCACCTTTCGGCGGTGTTTCTGGGCGTTCTACGGGGTTCTGGGTCTGTGCGCGCACTGGGTGTTCAGGTCTTCGTACGGCCGGTCCAGCCTACGACAGGGCATCCGGGCCCTCGGTATGTACCCTCTGCCTTCGCGCGGACCGGCCGGCAGGGGACACGACGGCCTCAGCGTGATTTCGTCAGTGTCGCCTCGGGGTTGCCCGCCGCGTCCTCCTGGGACCTGTAGCGGAGTGTGCCGTCGGCGTTCAGGACGTAGGTCACTGTGGCCGTGCCGCTCGTGCACACCCCACCGCTCGACGAGTGGTCGGGGTCGGAGCGTTCGGTGACACGGATCTCCTTCGCGGTCGCCGAGGTCAGCTTGCCCACGCCTCGGCAGGCGAACGGGCCCAGGGTCGACGCGGTGCGCACCACGTCCTCACCTTGACCGCCCTGCGTGATGACGGCGCTGAAGCTGCCGCCCGAGAGGCCGCTGTCCTGGGTGAGTTGGCCCTTCCACGTGCCGGTGAACGCCTTCGGAACCTCCTGTGCCTCCTGCGCGTCGGGAGGGGTGCCGGAAGCCGAGGACCTCGGCGGCGCGGCGGCCGAGTCGTTCGCGTCGGAGCCGCCGCCCTGGGTGCCGGGGAGCAGGTCGAGGAGGAATCCGGCGCCGACGGTGACCGCCGCCAGGGCCCCCGCGACGGCCAGGGCGACCGTGCAGCTGACCTTTCGGCCGCCTCCGGGCCGGCCGCCTTCCGCCTTTTCCGCGCTTGTCGTCACCGAGAGGGACAGACGCCCGGGAGAAGCCGGCGCGGGCGGCGGCGTGGACGGCATCGGGGGCGGGGATGCGAACGCGGGGTCCATGGGTGGTCCGAAGACCCCCAGTGCCTCGTGCGTGAACGGCACCGGGCCGGAAGCCCCTGGGTCCTGAGGGGACGGCTCCAGGTCCAGCAGCCGCACCGCGGTCCTGCTGACCTGCTCCACGACCGGGCCCGGCAGCCAGCCCGCTGCCACGAGTGCCGCCGCACCGCCCGGGGCGAGCCGGCGGGCCACGTCCTGCGGGGCCGGCCGGGCCGCCGGGTCCTTGGCCAGGCACGCGGCGACCACCTCCCGCAGCTCCCCGCGCAGTGCGCCGAGTTCGGGCTCCTCGTGCACCACCTTGTAGAGCAGTGCCGCCGAGGAGTCGCCGGGGAAGGGCGCGGTTCCCGTCGCCGCGTAGGCCAGTACGGCACCGAGCGAGAACACGTCGGCCGCACCCGTGACGCCGCCCGCGCTGCCCGTACCGGCGCCGGCGCCGGCGCTCGGCCCCGCAGCCGCACTCGTGCTCGTGCTCGTGCTCGTGCTCGTGCTCGTGCCGACTATCTGCTCGGGCGCCATGTAGCCGGGGGAGCCCACCGAGACACCGGTCGTGGTGAGTGAGGCGGTGGCGTCGGTGGCGCGGGCGATGCCGAAGTCGATCAGCCGAGGCCCGTCGAGCGCGAGCAGGACGTTCGACGGTTTCACGTCCCGGTGGACGAGGCCCAGGGCGTGCACCGCCGCCAGCGCCTCCGCAAGGCCCGCGCCCAGCGTCCGTACGGTGTGCTCCGGCAGCGGGCCGTGCTCGGCGACGGCCTGCCCCAGCGCGGGCCCGGCGACATATCCGGTCGCGACCCAGGGCACCGGCGCCTCCGGATCCGCGTCCAGCACCGGGGCCGTCCAGGAGCCGCCCACCCGCCGCGCCGCGGCGACCTCGCGCCGGAAGCGGGCACGGAACTGCTCGTCGAGCGCGAAGTGCGGATGGACGACCTTCACGGCGACTGTCCTGCCGCCCTCGGTACGGGCCAGATACACCCGTCCCATGCCCCCGGCACCGAGCCTGCCGAGCAGCCGGTACGCACCGATGGTCCGCGGCTCACCCGCATCCAGCGGTTGCATACGCTCCCCCGTCTCCCCGCTCCGCGTTTCCCGCGTTTCCCGCATCGGCGAACCCGCGTCACCGCGGTTCCGCACTGCTCCCCTGCGCCCGTCCGGGACAGCGTAGAGGGCCGCCCGGAACGGATCACCGGTGATTGCCCCCTGCCCATGGCCAACCGATCGGCCCCCGGCTCCATCTCTCTGTGCGTATGTCGCGCGCCTCACCCCCGAGCACCCCAAAGCGCTGCGTAGTACGCACGGTACGCATCGACTCGGAGACCACCATGTATCGCCACCGCTCCCGCCTGCCCAAGGCCCTGACGGCCATCGCCGTCACCGGCTCCCTCGCACTGGTGTCGGGCTGCTCGGACGAAGGGGAGCCGCTCACCTTCGACGCTCCGTCACCCCAGGCCGCCGCCACCGGCGGACAGTCGACGGGAGGGGCCCGGAAGGGCTCCCAGGAGGCGCAGTCGGCCGCGGGGACCCTGATGCCGACCGGCCCCAAGGCCGAGTTCACCACCCAGAACACCATCGACGACGGCACCAGGATCGGCGTCACGACCCTGCACGGCGAGAAGTCCGGCTTCACGGGCAAGGTCTGGGTCTGGGCGCCCAAGCAGTACTTCGACGCGAAGTACGCGAACAGCGGCTTCCCTGTGCTCGTCGCCCTCCCGGGCGGCAACGGCTACCCGAACAATTACTGGATGGGTACGGACCTGAAGCTCCAGAGCAGCATCAGCAAGTGGTCGGAAGAAGGAAAGAGCCTTCCGTTCATCGTGGTGATGCCCGTGCTCAATCCGGACGACAAGTACTACTACGACGGCAGCGATATACCGGGGCAACCGAAAATGGGCACCTGGATGACCGAGGACGTCCCGGATTTCGTCAAGGCGAATTTCCGTACCTTCAAATCCCGCGACGGCTGGGCCTTCATGGGGTCTTCGTCCGGGGCCTTCGTCGGCCTCAAGTCCGTCCTCAAGCACCCCGACAAGTTCAAGGCGGTCATCGCCTCGGGCCCCGACATCGTGCCCGACTCCCCACTGTGGGCGGGGCACGAGGCCGAGCAGCGGGCGAACGACCCCGAGCGGCTCGCCCGGGCCCTGGGCGCCAAGCCGGACAGCAAGGACAACGCCGTCTATCTGGCGATCCAGGTCGGCTCCAACGAGTCCGGGCTGAAGAAGGCGAAGGCCTTCGTCCGGGACTACACAAAGGGTCCGGTCAAGACACGGCTCCAGGTCATCCAAGACGGCGAGCACAACGCCAAGACCTACGTGAAGGGCATGGGGGACGGGTCCATCCAGTGGATCAGCGAGCACATGCAGGCGCCCGTCCCCAGCTCCTGAACCCGTGAGCCCCTGAAGTCCCTGAGCTCAGGGGCTTCAGGACTTCAGGGCGCTGCTGAGCGCTGTCAGGCGTCGAGCAGCTCGACCCGCACGTTCGCCGGGAACCCGGTCGTCGGCCCCGTACGACGGGCGAACTCCCGCACCCCCGCGAGCTGCTCGGCGCCGAAGCGGAAGTCGAGCGTGGTGAAGTACCGCTTCAGCAGCTCCGCGTCGAAGGACTCCCAGCGGGCCGCCTGCTCGGCGACCTTCTCCACCTCTTCGAGCGAGAGGTCACGGGAGGCCAGGAAGGCCTCGTGGACCTTCCGCACGAGAGCGGGCTCGCGCGCCAGGTAGTCCCTGCGCACCGCCCACACGGCGAAGACGAACGGCAGCCCGGTCCAGTCCTTCCACATCTGACCCAGGTCACGGACCCGCAGTCCGAGCCGCGGCGCGTCGTGCAGCGAGGCGCGCAGCGCGGCGTCCCCGATCAGCACGGCCGCGTCGGCCTCCTGCATCATCACGCCCAGGTCAGGGGGGCAGGTGTAGTAGTCGGGCGACACGCCCCACTGCTCGGCGAGCAGCAGTTGGGCGAGGCGCACCGAGGTGCGGGAGGTGGAGCCCAGGGCGACGCGTGCGCCGTCCAGCTGGTCCAGCGGCAGCTGGGACACGATCACACAGGACATGACGGGGCCGTCGCAGCCCACCGCGATATCGGGGAACGCCACGAGGTCGTCGGCGTTGCGCAGGAACTCCACCAGGGTGACGGGGCCGATATGAAGATCGCCCCGCACCAGCTGCTCCGAGAGCTTCTCCGGGGTGTCCTTGGTCAGCTCCAGGTCGAGCAGGGTCCCGGTGCGGGCCAGGCCCCAGTAGAGGGGCAGGCAGTTCAGGAACTGGATGTGCCCGACGCGCGGCCGGCTGCGACGGTCGTCGGCTGCGGCGGCGGCGTTCACGGCGTGTTCCGCGGGGTGTGCGGGTGCTGCATGACTGTCCACAGCGTGAGGCTAGACCTTGGCCGGGCCGATCCATTGGGCGGGGCGCGCCGACGTGAACGTCAGCTCGTCAAGTGTGGATCAAACATCCGGGTGAAGTGATCTTTCCCTCTACCGCGGCGAACACCCTGCGTGCTAGGCTCGCCGCAAGTTGCAGTTTGGTTTCCCTTGCAGTACAGAGCCTGCGGAGCATGTAACCCGCAGGCTTTTGTAGGTTTTCAGACTTGTTTGCAGGTTCTGGAGCAGGGCAACCCTTTGGCCCAAGGAGGGCTTATGGCTACCGGAACCGTGAAGTGGTTCAACGCTGAAAAGGGCTTCGGCTTCATCGCCCAGGACGGCGGCGGCCCGGATGTCTTCGTTCACTACTCCGCGATCAATGCGACCGGCTTCCGCTCCCTCGAGGAGAACCAGGTCGTGAACTTCGACGTCACTCAGGGCCCGAAGGGCCCGCAGGCGGAGAACGTCACCCCGGCCTAAGTAGCCAGGGTCGGCGATCGCGCACGACTTAGCAGTACCAAGGAGCCCCGCTCTCGTACCCTGACCCGGTACGGGTCCGGGGCTCCTGCCCGTTTTCCGTACCTTTCCCGCATGCGCCTCCTCCTTCCGCGCCTCTCGCCGGTCCCTCGTTCACCCGTACGCTGGCACGCGTGACGGAGCGCAAGCCACCTGGCGTCAGTTTCGAGTCCTGGGTCGACAAGCAGATCCGCGAGGCGACCGAGCGCGGCGACTTCAAGGATCTGCCGGGCTTCGGCGAACCCCTGCCCGACAGCGGCGCCGAGTCCTACGACGAGATGTGGTGGATCAAGGGCAAGATGCACCGCGAGGGCCTCTCCTACCTGCCGCCTTCACTCGCCCTGCGCAAGGAGGCCGAGGACGCTCTGGAGGCCGCCACCCGCGCTCCGTCGGAGGCCGCGGTGCGCCGCATCATCGAAGGCGTCAACGAAAAGATCTCCGCTGCCATCCGCAGACCGCCTCCGGGCCCGCTGCTGGGGCTCACGCCCTACGACGTCGACGCGGTGGTACGGGACTGGCGGCAGGCGCGAGGCGAGCAGCAGGCCTGACGGGCAGGCACCGGCTCACCGCACGGCATCGGCGGCCGGGGGAACCGCCCAGCGCTCCCCCGCCATGAGGTTGCTCAGGCCTGCCCAGGCGAAGTTCATCAGCGTCACCGCGGCCTCCCGCGCGGACACACCCGGCGTGTCGTTCGCCCACCCGGCGAGCGACTCCGCCGCACCCACCAGCGCCTGAGCGAGGCCGGCGACATCGCGGTCGGTGAGCTCCCCCGCCCCCTCCGCCTCCCGCGCGGCGGCACCGATCAGCATGGTCACGAAGGCGACGAGCTCGTCCCGCATCACGGCCACCTCGGCCGCGAACGGCTCCCCGTGCGTCCGCGCCTGCCGGTGCAGCACCGCCCAGGCGTCGGGATGGTCGATGGTGTGACGGAAGAACGCCGTCGCCCCCTCCCACAGCTGCCGCTCCGCCGGCAGCCCCGGGTCCACGGCAGCCCGCACAGCGGCGACCAGCGCCGCCGCCTCGCGCCGGATACAGGCCGTGAACAGGTCTTCCTTCGAGTTGAGATACAGGTAGACCAGCGGCTTGGAGACCCCGGCGAGCTCCGCTATCTCATCCATCGACGCCGCGCGGTACCCGAGCCGCCCGAACGACTGCACGGCGGCGTCCAGCATCTGCTTCTCCCGCACCTCGCGCGGCATCCGCTTGCTGCTGCCCCTGTCCGTACCACCCACGCCCGACGCCCTCCCACCACCGATGTACTCCGCGGTAAGCCTAAGGCCGGCCTCCCCCCGTGGAAGACCGGCCCGGACGGCACATACCGCACGGCGAACAGCGCACAACCAATGCGGCTCAGGCGTTGGGCCGCTTGCCGTGGTTCGCCTTCCTCTTCTTACGGGCACGCCGCTTGTTGCCTCGCTTGGACATGTGCGCCTCCTCGTCTCTACTTCACTACGTCCTGGAAAGTCTAGGTTCAGCCTCATTTGATGGCATTCCCTGACGCTCCGACAGGCACGGAAAGTAATTGAGCTTGACGCATCCGCAACATGCGTACAAGATTTCGAACTTCGTGCACACGTCATGCACATCAGGGGGGAACCTGTGAACACCGTGGTGCGCCGTCATGCGCGCCGGAGGACCGTCGCTCTGACCACAGCGGCGGTCGTGGCCTCAATGATCCAGCCACTGACCGGAACGGCTTCAGCACAACCAGCGTCAGCGGCCGCAGCCGCGGCGCCCGCCGCGCCGGTGTCGGCGCAGGGCGCGTCGGCTCTGGCCGCCCGCTCGGGCAAGCCCGTCGAGGTGGTCTCGGAACGTTCCGAGTACACCAGGACCGAGGCCAATCCGGACGGCACGTTCACCATCACGCAGTCCACGGCTCCGCAGCGGGCCAAGGACGGCAACGGCAACTGGCGTGATGTGGACGTGACGCTCGTACGCCGCCCGGACGGGACGATCGGGCCGAAGGCCTCCGTCGTGGACCTGTCCTTCTCGGGCGGCAGCGACGGCAAGGACATGATCCGGCTCGCCGGAGACCAGGGATCGGTGACCCTGGGGTGGCCCGAACGACTGCCCCGGCCGACGCTGGACGGGCCGACCGCCACGTATCCGGAGGTCTTCGACGGCGTCGACCTCCAGCTCACCGCGACGGCCGAGGGCTACCGCGAGGTCCTGGTCGTCAAGTCCGCTCAGGCGGCGGCGAACCCGGAACTGAACACGGTGGAACTCACCGCCACCGGCGACGGCCTGCGGGTCGCACCGGCACCCGGCGGCGGTCTGCGCGCGCTCGACGAGAACGGCAACACGGTCTTCCACGGCCCGGCCGGCCTGATGTGGGACTCGGCGGGCGGCAGCGACGCCGCGGGGGACGGCGGAGTCCGGACCCAGATGCTGCGGCGCGCAGTCACCACCGCCGGTCCGGCAGCAACCACCGAAGGTCCCCCACCGGAGGCCGGGACCGGGCCGGCCGATGCCGCTTCGTCCCCTGAGGCCGCGTCCCCCGACAAGGGCGACACCACCGCGGTCCTTCCGGTGCAGGTCAGCTCCGGGCAGGTGGCCGTGACACCCGACATGGACGTGCTGCGCGGCGAGGACACCGTGTACCCCGTCTACATCGACCCCTCGATGGGCCTGGGCGTATCCGAGCGGACGGTGCTCTCCTCGGACGGCGACACGTTCTGGAACTTCAACGGCGACTACGGAGTCGGCAACTGCAACCGTGTCGGCCCCTGGTACTGCGGTTCGAACTACACGAATCGCATGTACTTCGAGTTCGCACCGACCAAGCTCGCCGGGAAGTACGTCATCGACGCGACCTTCCGTGCCTACGAGACCTGGTCGTTCTCCTGCACCGCGCAGTGGGTGGACCTTTGGCGCACGGACAACATCTCCAGCTCCACCGACTGGCCGGGGCCCGACCAGCTGGACCTGATGGTCGACCGGCAGATCTCCGCTGGCCGGGGCGACGCCTGCGACCCCGATCAGCCCGACTCCTGGATCGACTTTCACGACGCCGGCAGCGAGTCGGACGAGAACCTCACCAAGACGGTGCGCTCCTTCGCCGACGGCAACTTCTCCCGCCTCACCCTCATGCTGCGGGCGAAGGACGAGGGCAACCCGGATGCCTGGAAGCGGTTCGAGGACAACGCCGAGCTGAAGGTCGTCTACGCCCTGAAGCCCGGGGTGCCGACGAACATCGGGGTCATCCCCGGCAGCGGAACGGTCCCGGGCTGCGGAACGACGGAGGCCACCGCCGAGACCGCCACCCGCGAGGACCCCTACCTCCAGGCCATGGCCCAGACCGCGGTGACTCCCGCCGGCTGGGACGAACGCGGCTCCCTGCGGGTGTACCACCACGCGGAGAAGAAGCAGAACAACGGCACCTGGGCCACGGCGTGGGAAGCGGAGGACCCGCCGACGGGCTACCAGATCGACAACTACCTGTCGAAGCGACGGATGAACCCCGCCGTGGACGGCTCGACGTACCGGGTGAAGTTCTGGACCAAGTCGTACTGGACGTACGACGGCAAACTGAACGGCCTCAGTTCCTCCCCCACCGTCTGGTGCTACTTCACGTTCGACACCGCTGCCCCCAAGGAGCCGCGGATCACCTCGAACGGCCCCTACGAGGAGTGCACCACGAACGACTGCCCCAGCGGGGGCGGGCCGGGGATCAAGGGCTCGTTCACGCTCAAGCCCAATGCCGCGGACAAGGACATCACGGGCTACCGCTGGCGTCTGCTGACCGAGCGCGCTGACGACACGCACCGCGAGGACGACGTCGGCAGCGACGGATCGGTGACGATCAGATCCGTCCCCACCACGTCGGGCACCCAGGTGCTGCGGGTGGAGGCCATCGACGTGCGGGACCGGACGAGCGCCCCGGCTGAGTTCCATTTCAAGGTCAAGTCCGGCGAGAAGGCAGTGGGCCGCTGGCACTTCGGGGAGAACACGGGGACCACGGCGGCGGACAGCGCCGACGCGGGCAGCGCCAGGCACCCGATCACGCTGCACCAGCGAAGCGGCAAGGCCGCGAGCTGGTCGGTACGGGGGCGCCTGGGACCCGGTGACCACTCACTGCGGTTGAACGAGGACGTGGACGACGATCCGGACAAGCAGACCGGCTACGCATCCACGAAGACCGCGCCCGTCAACACCAAGGACTCCTTCACCGTCTCCGCCTGGGTGTCGCTGACGGACGGTGCCAGGACCAGGGTGGTCGCCTCCGCCCCGGGAGAGCACAAGGCAGCCGCGTTCAACCTGTTCTACTCGGGCTCGACCAAGAAGTGGGTGTTCAACCGGGCTGTCGCCGACTCGGACAAGCCCGAGTACGTCAGCTCGGTGTCCGACGCCTCCGACGCGCCACTGAATGTCTGGACGCATCTGACGGGCGTCTTCGACACCAAGAAGGACACCGACGAGAGCAACGACACCATCCAGCTCTTCGTGAACGGCCGTCCACAGGGCTCGCCCGTGCGGCTGAAGGCGGCAAACGCCGACTACGAGCCATGGACGTCCGGGGCCGGAATGACGATCGGCGCGTCCGCCGCCGGCGAGTACTTCAAGGGCAACGTCGACGAACTCGCCGTGTGGCAGCGAGGGCTGGACGCTGACGAGGTGCGCGGGGAGCATGTGGTCAAGGACGCCAACGGCGTCACCGCCACCGAACTGGTCGCCCACTGGGACGCCGCAGCGGCGGCGAACGGCACGATCGCGGATGCCACCCCCTACGCCCCGGACATGAAGATCTCGGGCACGGGGGCTGTCGCCGCGCCCACGAAGGGCGAGGTGCGCCTGGACGGCGCGTCCGGCCACCTGGTCGCCGACGGCCCGGTCGTCGACGAGACCGGTTCGTTCACCGTGTCAGCGAGCGTCAAGCTCGACAAGGCGAAGTTCGAGGCTCTACCGGTCGGCACGAAGGCGTATGTCTTCGGTCAGGCCACGCCTGAGGGGAAGCAGGCTTCCTGGGCGCTGTGGGTGGAGAAGCCCTCCACGAGCCGCTATGCCTGGCACTTCGGCCGTACTGCGACGGATGCGAGCGGCAAGGTCGTCGCCACCGGTTCGGTGGCTTCGGAAGCGCCGGCCGATCTGGGCACCTGGGTGCAGGTCACAGGCGTATTCGACGCCGCCGAGGAGGCGGCGGCCGGCTACGGCAGCACGCATCTGTACGTCGGCGCAGCGCAACAGATGTCCGATTCAGACGCGGACTTCCCACGGGCGCAGCAGGGCCGGGGCCGGATCACCGCCGGCCGTGCTCCAACAGCCGGTGCCACGGGCACCTACCTGCCAGGAGCACTCCAGGAGACACGGGTCTGGGCCGGCGCGATCCCGGAGGACGAGATCAGCGCAAAGGTCATGGGCGACACCAGCGTCGGGTGACGCCGTCCTTCCTGGTGGGCGCTCGCAACGGGCGCCCACCAGGGCTCATGTCCGTCTCGTCTCCGTCATCACCGCCATTTCCGCCCACCTCGATGTCGTGGGCACATCCGCTCTTGCCGCCCCGTGCGGAGCGGCACTCAGCGAAAGCGAAAACACCAATGAATCGGTTCCCACCGGCGGCCGGCAGTCGCGGCCGCCGCAGATGGCCCGTGCGCTCTCTGGGCACGGTCGCCGCACTGACCATGCTGCCGGGCCTCCTCGGCCCGGTGGCGTACGCCGCCGACGGCACGTCGGAGCCCCGCCCGCTGGGCCGGCCCCTTCTGGGCAAGCCCCGGTCGGCCGACGTCTCACCCTTCGTTCCCCGGCGGGACAAGAAGGCCGCAAGCCTCGAACTCAAGCGCGCGGCGACCATGCAGGCCGATGCGGCCCGCGCCCACGCCGTCCAGGACCGCAAGGTCACCTGGCCCAAGAACGGGACAGCGACCCTCAAGGTCCCCGCCAAGGGCACGGCGAAGGCGGCCCCCGGATCGCTGCCCGTCACCGTCGCAGTCCCGAAGGCGGACAAGGGCACGAAGGCGTCGCCAGGCGCCAGTTCGGTGACCGTCAACGTCCTGGACCAGAAGAAGGCAGCGGAGCTCGGCGTCAAGGGTGTCGTCCTGACCGTCGCCGGTCCGGCTGAGGGCGGTCAGACCGACTTCAGTGTCGGCTACGCGGCCTTCGCCGCCGCTTATGGCGGCGATTGGGCAGGCCGGCTCCAGGTGCTGCGGCTGCCCGACTGCGCACTGACCTCGCCCGCCGCCGCGAAGTGCCGCAAGCGCACCCCCGCCGAATTCACCAACCGCCGCAAGAAGCAGACGCTCGATACCCGTCTGTCCTTCACCGCTTCGGGCTCAGCCGCCCGGTCGGCCAGCGCGCCAGCCGCCAACGGCCGGACCATGGTCCTGGCACTCGCCGCAGGCACCAAGTCCGGCGGAGGCGACTACAAGGCCACCCCGCTCTCCTCGTCCTCCACCTGGGAGGCGGGCGGTTCCTCCGGCAGCTTCACCTGGTCGTATCCGCTGCGCGTACCGCCCTCCGCGGCCGGCCCCAAGCCGGATCTGGCCGTCTCCTACGACTCGGGCAGCGTGGACGGCCGTATCGCGTCCACGAACAACCAGGGCACGGTGATCGCCGAGGGCTTCGACATCACCTCGTCGTACATCGAGCGCAAGTACGGTTCGTGCGACGACGACGGGCAGTCGGACAAGCACGACCTGTGCTGGAAGTACGAGAACGCCTCCCTCGTCCTCAACGGCAGGGCCTCCGAGCTCGTCAAGGACGACACCACGGGCAAGTGGCGGCTGAAGAACGACGACGCCTCGACCGTCACCCGGTCCACCGGAGGGGACAACGGTGACGACGACGGCGAGCGCTGGACCGTCGTCACCGGTGACGGCACCCGGTACGAGTTCGGCCTGAACAAGCTCCCGGGAGCGGGCGACAGCGACCGCACCAACTCCGTGTGGACCGTGCCGGTCTTCGGCGACGACGCGGGCGAGCCCGGCTACTCCTCGGGCGACCGGTTCTCCGAGCGCTCCAAGAAGCAGGCATGGCGGTGGAACCTCGACTACGTCGAGGACACCCGCGGCAATGCCATGTCGTACTGGTACACCGCCGAGACCAACCACTACGACACCCTCGGCGACGACAACAACGGCACCGCCTACACCCGCGGCGGCTACCTCGACGAGATCCGCTACGGCCAGCGGGCCGGCGCTCTCTTCTCCGCCAAGCCGGCCGCGTCGAACAAGGTCGTCTTCTCGTACAGCGAGCGTTGCCTGGAGGACTGCGGTTCGCTGACCGACGACACCCGCAACAACTGGCCTGACGTGCCCTTCGACGCTGAGTGCAAGGAAGACCGCAAGTGCACGGGCAGCGTCAGCCCCACCTTCTACACCCGCAAGCGGATGACCGGCATCGCGACCCAGGCGTGGGACGCGGCCGCCACCAAGCCCGGCTACGCGTCGGTGGGCTCCTGGGCCCTTGTACAGGACTACTACGACCCGGGTGACACAGGCGACTCACACGACCAGGCCCTGTGGCTCAAGCAGATCCGGTACACCGGCAAGCACGGCACCGATCTGACCCTGCCCCCGGTCACGTTCGACTACGAGGCTCGGCCGAACCGCGTCGACGGCAAGAACGACGACATCATCACCCTGGACAAGCCCCGCCTCAGGAACATCACCTCCGAGACGGGCGCCAAGACGACCGTCACGTACATGGAGGCCGATTGCCTCGCCGGACAGTCCAAGCCGAGGCCCGACGAGAACACCCGCCGGTGCTACCCCGTCTACTGGTCGCCGAACGGTGCGAAGGAACCGATCCTCGACTGGTTCCACAAGTACCCCGTCCTGAGCGTCTCCACGAGTGACCCCCAGGGCGGCTCGGCCGCTGTCGAGCACACCTACTCCTACTCCGGTCCCGCCTGGCACTACAACGAGGACCCGTTGACCAAGGAGAAGGAGCGCACCTGGTCGGTCTGGCGCGGCTTCAAGAAGGTCACCCACGTCACCGGCCTGCCCGGCAAGACCCAGTCCAAGTCGGTCAGCGTCTACCTGCAGGGCATGAACGGCGACCGCGTCCTCGACTCCACGGGCAAGAAGCTCGACCCGGACGCGCGCAAGAGCGCGAAGGTCACCGGCATCAAGGCCCCGCAGATCACCGACGCCGACCAGTACGCCGGCTTCGCCCGAGAGTCCGTCACGTACAACGGTTCCCAGGAAGTCGGCGGCACCGTCAACGACCCCTGGTCACGGCGCACCGCCACTCAGCACAAGTCGTACGCCGACACCGAGGCGTACTTCGTCCGCACCGGCGCCAGCCACACCCGTACCAGCATCACCTCCAGCGGCACGGCCGTCGACCGTGTCCGCTCCACGGTGACCACGTACGACGACCACGGCATGGCCGAGACCGTCCTGGACAAGGGCGACAACGCCACGCTCGGCGACGAGACCTGCGCCCGCACCTGGTACGCCCGCAATGAAGCGGCCGGGATCAACAGCCTTGTCGCGCGCACCCGGGTCACCGCCAACCTCAAGTCGAGCCCGGTGGCGAATCCCTGCACGCTGACCGACGACAAGCTGGACCTTCCGGCGGACTCCAGGTCTGCGGGTGATGTCATCTCCGACACCGCCGCGGCATACGACACGACCACCTGGAGCGAGTCCCAGAAGCCCACGAAGGGCGAACCGCTCTGGACCGGGCGGGCATCGGGCTACGGCAGCGACGGCAAGCCGATCTGGCAGACCGTCGCCACGACGAGCTTCGACGCGCTCGGACGTCCCCTCACGGTCAAGGACACCAACGGCACCACCACCGCGAAGACCACCTACTCCCCCACGACCAGCGGTCCGTTGACGAGCTCGACGGTCACCAACGCCAAGGGGCACACCGGCACGACGCTGCTGGACTTCGCAACTGGCGCCTCCCTCAAGACGACCGACCCCAACGGCGAGGAGTCCCAGAGCGAGTACGACAGCCTCGGCCGTGTCACCAAGGTCTGGCTGCCCAACCGCCTCAGGGAGACCTACGAGACTCCCAGCTACAGCTACGCCTACCACGTCACCGCCAAGGAGAACGACTGGTCCTGGGTCTCCACGACCAGCGTCAGCCCTCAGGCGTACATCACGACCTACGAGATCTACGACTCGCTGCTCCGCCTCCGTCAGGTCCAGGCGCCGTCGCCCGTCGGCGGCCGGGTGATCTCCCAGACGCTCTATGACGAGCGAGGTCTCGCCGCTACCGCGGAGTCCGACATCTGGGACGAGAAGAACGAGCCCAACGGTGATGTCCAGGCCACCGACGGCGGCCAGGCACCGATGCAGGTCGACACGACCTATGACGGCGCGGGCCGGCCCATCAAGGCCGAGACCAAGACCAAGAACGTGGCGCTCTGGACGGTCGAGACGACCTACACCGGCGACACGGTCAGCACGACGGCCCCGACCGGTGGCCAGGCGACCGCTGTGGTCACCGACGCCCTGGGCCGGACGACCGAGCGCCGTGAGTACGGCGGCACCAAGCCGACCGGCAGCGACTACACCAGCACCAAGTACACCTACACCGCGGACGGGAAGCAGAGCACCGTCACCGGTCCCGACAAGGCCAAGTGGACCTACGCATACGACCTGTTCGGTCGTCAGGTCAGCTCCGACGACCCCGACACGGGCACGTCGACGACGACGTACAACGCGCTCGACCAGATGATCAGCAGCCGGGATGCCCGCGGCAAGACGCTGCTCTCCGAGTACGACGTGCTCGGACGCAAGACAGGTCTGTGGGACGGCACCAAGTCTGACGCGACCAAACTCGCCGCCTGGACCTTCGACACCCTCGCCAAGGGCCAGCAGGACTCGGCCGTCCGCTACGAGAACGGCGTCAACCAGACCAACAGCAAGGCATACACCCAGACGGTCACGGACTACGACGCGCTCTACAGGGTCAAGGAGAGCGAGCTGACTCTGCCGACGGACGACCCGCTGGTCACCGCGGGCGTTCCCCAGAAGCTCGCGTTCTCCCAGTCGTACAACTTCGACGGCACGCTCTTGCAGACGGGCAGCCCCGCTGTCGCCGGACTGCCGGCGGAGCGGGTCGGCAACAAGTACAACTCGGTAGGCCAGCAGGTTCAGTTGCAGGGCAAGAGCCACTACCTCCAGGGAGCCCTGTACTCCGAGCTCGGCGACCTGCGCCAGCTCACCACCGGCCGTGGCCCCGACGACCAGGCGTTCCTGAGCTTCGACTACGAGTCGGGGACCCGTCGGCTCACCAGGTCCTATGTGACCGACACCGTCCACGACTACATGCTGCAAGAGCTCAAGATCAACCAGGACGACGCCGGCAACGTCACCTCGATCTTCGACGCGACCACGCTGGGCGGCACAACGAAGCCCGACTACCAGTGCTTCCGGTACGACGACCACCGCCGCCTGACCGAATCCTGGACCCCCAAGCTCCGCAACTGCGGCGCCGACGGCCGCACCACGGCCAACCTCTCCGGCGCGGCGCCCTACTGGCACAGCTACACCTACACGGACTCGGGGCAGCGCAAGACCGAGACGGTGCACGCGTCATCGGGCGACAAGACCACCACGTACACCTACGGCACCACCGACGGCCAGCCCCACCCGCTGGCCTCGACCTCGGGCGCGAGGTCGGCGACCTACTCCTACGACAGTTCCGGCAACACCACCAAGCGCCCCGGCACCCAGGCGACGCAGACCCTGACCTGGAACAGCGAGGGCGACCTCGTCTCCACGAAGGAAGCCGCAGCGGGCAGCAAGCCGGCCGCCGGCACCAGCTACCTCTACGACGCGAGCGGCGAGCTGCTCATCCGCCGCAACACGACGGGTGACGGCGACACGGTCCTTTACCTCCCCGGAGGCAACGAGGTCCGCCTCACCACCAAGGGCTCGACCAAGACCCTCACCGGTGCCCGCTACTACACGGCGGCGGGCCAGACCATCGCCCTGCGCACCGGAACCAAGGGCAACACCGAAACCGAACTGACCCTCCTCGCCGGGGACCACCACGGCACCTCCAGCCTCGCTCTGGATGCCACCACCTTCGCGGTGACCAAGCGCTACACCACCCCGTTCGGCTCCCCTCGGGGCACCACCCCGAAGTCCTGGCCGGACGACAAGGCGTTCCTCGGCAAGCCGGCCGATGACACCACTGGCCTCACCCACATCGGCGCCCGCGAATACGACCCGGTCATCGGCCAGTTCATCAGCGTCGACCCGATCCTGGCCCTCGACCAGCACCAGTCCCTGAACGGCTACGCCTACGCCAACAACACCCCGGTCACGTCCAGCGACCCGACAGGCACGTGGTGCGACGACTGCAATCCCGGATTCCGATACGTGGACGGCGGCCGCCCCCCGCAGCCCAAGCCCGACGAGGGCGGGACTGCGGCCGCAAGCCCCAGCGGAACAGTGAGTACTTCCAGCGACGGTCAGCCCGTGATTGATGGAATCCGGATGCCTCAGTTCAACGAACTGAGCAACTATGCAGCCGCATACAAGTCCCAGGACTCGTACGGATACCGCCTAGAGTCGTGGGCCAAGAATCAATGCTTCGGGCGAAACGGGTCGAGTAGCGGCTACACAGCGTTCTGCGGCACCGCGAAGAGAGTGGGTCTACTTGAAGTCGGCGACGACCCATTCGGCGTGAAGGTTGCGGGCCGATGCGTCACCAGCGGCGAGGATTGCGGAGAAGCTGCCGTCACCGCTGCCCTGTACCTTATAGGCGCAGGGTGGGAGTGGGCTGCCGCGAGGGGCGTGGGAGCGAGCGCCGCTGGCGCGTCACTGAAGGGCATGGGCCCCCCCGCAGCGGGGGCCCCGGCTAGAGCGCCCCTAGCTATTGGCGCTGGCCAAGCGAGCATCAGGCAACCAGCACTGCTCTACGGACCATTCCACAGACTATCGCACGGATCGTCCACGCAGACGGTCGCAGTGCGCGACATGATGGTGGAGTCCGGGGAGCTGTGGGGTACATATCCGAGGACCGGAGGAGGCCCTGCTGCTCAGGCGCATATTGGGCCACTGCCAAATAGTGCTGGTCCGGGAAGCGTGGAGTTCTACACCACAGTTCAGCCCAGCGCAGCATCGAGCCGGACCGGCTACGCCGCCTGGGAGGCTGGCCGGGTAAACGGCGTCACAGAGTTCACTTCCGGCGGCAAGGACTGGGCTTCCATTCCGATCATAGTTACAGATGCGAGGTAGAGCGATTCGATGGAGCTGAGCTTTTGTGGTCTGCGGCGAATTCCTGAAGAAGAGATAGCTCTGAAGGATGTTCGATATTTGGCACTGCTCGAAGTCGACCTCTTTCGGTTGTATCGCCGCTGGGGGCGCCCCGATATTGCGGTGGACGATCTGGCTGAATGGTTGTGCTTCGCGTTCTCGTTGCCCGATGGGGACAAATTCGCCCTACAGCGGGAAGCCCAGCATCCTCCTACGTCTGGATTCCTCCTCAGTGTGACCATCGGGCTATTCAGCGAAGAGGCGGCAGAGCAGGTAGCTGCGGCCTTGGATGTTCATGGAGCCCGAGTTCTTGAGGTAAGCGCTGAGGTGACCCACTAAAGCGCTGTCCCGTAATCCCCGGCGGGCGCACGACGACAGCTACGGCACCTCGCTGCGTTGTCGAATCGCCCGAATACGCCCAGTATGAGGACGACCCTCCGCCTTGCGATGCACCGCATCTGACGCCGTGCGCTGATCCACCGGGGATTACGGGACACCCTTAGCCTTCAAGCAATTAGGCCCGCACCGGTTCACGGACGTTAGCTTCGATCTTTCGTGACGGTTCGTCGGTTCTTCGGCGGGCCGTTTCGGCTGTTCGGGCTGATGGTGGGCAGGCTGACGGCCCGGCTTTCGCGCCGGGTGGGCGCCAGGTTCCACGGCTCCGGTCGGGGTGGTGCTGCTCGTAGGGACGGGAACGTACTGGTCAGCCGGGATTCGGGAGAGCGTGGAGTCGTGCCAGGGCATCGGTGATCACATCGGTCCAGGGCCAGTGGCGGGCGAATCTCAGGTGCCGGCGGCGGGCGGTGGTGACGAGCTGGGCGGCGGCGGAGAACAGCCGGAGCCTCAGGCGGCGGGGCTCCCACCTGCGGGTTTCGCCGGTCAGGGCAAGCATGGGCATCCAGGCCAGCAGGTCGAGGGCGACCTGGACGATCTCCAGCCAGATCTGGTTCTGCGCTGTGTCGTGCAGGGGCAGGTTGCGCAGGCCGGTGGCGCGGGCGGCACGGATGCGGTCCTCGGCCCGTGCCCGCTGGCGGTGCCGCAACTCCAGTGCCGCGATCGGCATGTCGGTGGTGTTGGTGGCGAAGCAGGTCAGCCTCAGTCCGTCAGCGTCCGTGATCCGCAACTGGGCGCCGGGGTGGGGCCGTTCCTTGCGCACGATCAGCCGCATTCCCTTCGGCCAGCCCTTGAGGCAGTCGCCGGTGATCTCGGCGACCCAGGCGCCGTCACGGATGTCGCCGCCCGGCTCGACGGCCACCGCCCACGCGGCGGGCGGGACCTTGAGGACGGCCTCGTGGATGGCATCGGTGATGGTCAAGCCGACCGAGTACAACAGCCACCGGCCCCGCTTCGCGAGCCAGGCGACGAACTCATGGGTGCCGCCTGCGGAGTCGGTACGGATCAGAGTCTGGCGTCCCCGCCGGTACTTCTTCGGCAGCTGGGCCAGAGCGAATTGGGCCGTGGCCATGTGGTCGGCGGCGGTGTTGCTGCCCGCGCTGCCCGGCCTGAGCAGGCCGGCCACCGGTTCTCCGCTGCCACTGCTGCCGTGATCGACGAAACCCATCAGGGGATGGTGGCCGAAGGTCTTCTTCCAGGTCGCGGTGGCGTCCTGCTTCTCGGAGTGAGACAGCACGAGCACCCCGTCCAGGTCCACGATCACCTGCCTCGTGGCGTCCGGGGCCGCGCTCTTGGCCACGTTCCAGACGTGCTCACGCGCTTCGGCCCGCGCGGCCCGTATCGCGGACAGGGCCTTCGGCCCGGCCGCGGCGAGGGTGTCGATGAGTCGGAAGACCGTCGGGACGGAGGCCACGGGCCCGAACACGGCGGGCTCGGGCCGCAGCATGGCGACATCGGCGAGACAGTCCCGGCCGAGCGCGACCGCGAGGCCACGTCCAGCAAGATCTTGCCCGGATCGTGCACCGCCCGCGAGCGTCGCCACGGCGTCAGTGCCGCCGATATCGCCTGATCCAGACCGGACTTACGGATCGCCTCCAGCAACAGCACGGCCCCGGCCTGCGAGACCACCCCGCGACCTCCGCCCTCAGCGCGAACACGCGGGTACGACCCGATACGCTTCTTCACCTGGAAAGTGCCTCCGACCGGGGCGGGAACAAGGGCCTAGACAATCCTCATTCTCGCTGGTCAGAGGCACTTTCTGTTGTCCTGATCACCAGATGGACCGCCCACTTCGTGAAAGCGCGAGGTTAACGTCGGTTCCCGGGGCGGGCCCCTTCGACGCGTCCTGCTCATCCACGCCGACGTACACCGGTGCAGGTAGGCGCCCGCCCCGGCTGACTGCGATCCGGTGCACATTGGTCAGCGCCTCGGTCAGCTCCACGGCCAGCAGGTGCAGTTCGCCCGGCGTCCACTGGCGGCTGTCCAGGACTACATGGGCGTCCTGGAGGATTTCGCCGGCCAGATCGAGCTGGGCCGACTCCATGTTGTCCGCGAGCCGGGACATGTACCCCGTGCCATCGCTCGCGAGATAGCACGGCTTGCCGTCCCGTCCAGCCCAGGGAAGCAGACGCAGATGAGTCTCCGAATTCACCATGGTCGTGCCTCCGCGGTGCTCGCGTCGCGAAGCAGTCCGCCGTGGTGGCAAGGCGGGTCGAAAGTATGAGCAGTACGGTGCGGCAAGTCGACACTCCTGGTAAGCCTTGGCCGTGCCCCGCGACCGATGCACTGGTCGCGGGGCCCTGTCGAAACGTCAGCCTGCCGACTCAGGACACTCGGGAGTTGCACCAAAAGGTGCAACTCCCGTCGCGTGAGGCCTGCTATATCCCGACCCACTCCGCGTACTGCGCCAGCGCGCTGCTGCGCGTCCGCTCCCGCCGCTTCAACGCCAGAACGGTGTCTCGTACGGTCGGGTGGTAGCGCGTCTGCTGCGGGGCGATACGCCGGGCCTGGTGCAGGCAGTCCAGAGCCTGTTCCGGATGATCGGCCCAGGCGTGGGCCCGGCCCAAGTCCATCCAATGGTGCCCCGCCCGAGACCGGGTCCAGCCGGGCGGGATGTGTACGTTCTCGGCAAGATCGATCGCGCCACCGAAGTCATTGGCCTCCGAGGCGATCGCCACGGCATGCACACCGACGTTCACCGGTCCCCAGGTGACACCGAAGTCGGGCAACTCGCCTGTGGCCTGGGCGAGTGCACGGGCTGCGGTCAGGCGGGCGTCCGCATGGTCACGGTCCTTCATACGGCCCGCGATTACCGCGGCCCGCAGCTGCATCACGCCCCGCATTGCCTCGATCCCGGCCGGGCGGCGTGACTCCTGGCCGTCGAGTTCGCTCAGGGCGCGGTCGATCACCCGGATACCCACGTCATAGCGGCCGGAGGACATCGTGGTCTGCGCGCGCAGGTAGGCGTGCATGGCAGCGAGTCCAGGCTCATCGGCGCGCGGTGCGGCCCAGGCCAGTCGGTCGAGGGCGATGGTCGCCAAGTCGATGTAACCGAAGTTCCACGCCACTGTGAACACACAACGGAATGTCCCGGCCAGGCACTCGTGGGCCAGGCGCCGCTCTTCCCCGGTGCTGGTGTGCACGGCCTCCACCGACTCGTCGATCAGCGCCGGAAGGTCGAGCACCATGTCCGTGTACTGCGCTTGTCGCCGTAGCACCAAGGCTCGCTGGACATCAGCCCGGATCAGAGCTGCCGGACGGGGAGCCGTCGCCCAACCAAGCGGGATGTCCCAGTTCTCAAGCCCCTCGCGGATCGGCTGGATCAGCGCGTCCATCCGGTCCCGGCGCAGTTCCTCGGCGTAGGGCTGCCCGAGCAACTCGGACGTGGAGACGCCCAGCGCACGGGCACACGCTGCCACCAGAGCCGGGGAGGCGGGCTTCTGCCCGCATTCCGCCTTCGAGAGCAACGACTTGGACACATGTGCCCTCATCGCCAGCCCCTGTTGCGTCAGACCGCGCTGCTTCCGGATACGGGCGATCCGGGCGCCGGTGTGCTCCTCGATGCTCTGCGACACGGCGAACTCCGTTCTGCGGCAACACCATGACGCTACCCAAACAGCTTGGCCCAAGCGTCGCATGCAACAGAGGTGCCCCCGAGTCGGTCGACTCGGGGGCGCTCCCGTCATGCAGCGGTGCGGCCTTACGCCGCAGCCGGTACCGCACCTGCCTCGTCGGTGCCGCGCGGCTCCGGCTCGGGCTCGTCGACCGGGGAGGCCGAGGCGGAGTTGTAGGCGTCCAGGTCGAGGATCTTCTCGCGGGCCGCGACGATGACCGGGACCAGGGCCTGGCCCGCGACGTTCGTGGCGGTGCGCATCATGTCGAGGACCGGGTCGATGGCCAGGAGGAGGCCGACGCCCTCCAGGGGGAGGCCCAGGGTGGAGAGGGTGAGGGTCAGCATGACCGTGGCGCCGGTGAGGCCGGCGGTGGCGGCGGAGCCGACGACGGAGACGAAGGCGATCAGGAGGTAGTCCTGGATGCCGAGCTGCACGTCGAAGATCTGGGCGATGAAGATCGCGGCCAGGGCCGGGTAGATCGCGGCGCAGCCGTCCATCTTGGTGGTCGCGCCGAAGGGGACCGCGAAGGAGGTGTACTCCTTGGGGACGCCGAGGCGCTCGGTGGACTTCTGGGTGACCGGCATGGTGCCGACCGAGGAGCGGGACACGAAGGCCAGCTGGATGGCCGGCCAGGCGCCCTTGTAGAACTGGAGCGGGTTGAGCTTGGCGACCGTCGCGAGTAGCAGCGGGTAGACGCCGAACAGCACGATGGCGCAGCCGATGTAGACGTCGGCGGTGAAGGTGGCGTACTTGCCGATGAGGTCCCAGCCGTAGTCGGCGATCGCGTAGCCGATGAGGCCGACGGTGCCGAGCGGGGCGAGGCGGATGACCCACCACAGGGCCTTCTGGAGCAGCTCCAGGACGGCTTCGCTCAGGGCGAGCACGGGCTTGGCGCGGTCGCCGAGCTTGAGGGCCGCGATACCGGCGACGGCGGCCATGAAGACGATCTGGAGGACGTTCAGCTCGGTGAAGGGGGTCACGACGTCGGTCGGGACGATTCCGGTCAGGAAGTCGATCCAGGAGCCGGCGTGGTCGGGCTTCGCGCCGTCCTTGGGGGTGAGTCCGGTGCCCGCGCCGGGGTCGGTGAGCAGGCCGATGGCGAGGCCGATCGCGACGGCGATCAGCGAGGTGATCATGAACCAGAGCAGGGTGCGGCCGGCCAGCCGGGCGGCGTTGTTGACCTTGCGGAGGTTGGTGATCGAGACCAGGATCGCGAAGAAGACGAGCGGGGCGACGGCCAGCTTCAGCAGCTGGACGAAGATGTCGCCGATCTGGCCGAGGGTGGTGTGCAGCCAGCTGATGTCCTGGCTGCGGGCGAGCCAGCCGAGCAGGGCCCCGAGGACGAGACCGGTGACGATCTGCGCCCAGAACGGGATCGAGGGTATGCCGGGTATGCGGCGGCGGGCAGGGGTGGGCGTCGCGGAGTTCGCGGACACGGACACACTCCGGTGAGGCGTATCGGGTGAATACGGGGGACTGGGGTGCGGCGCACGTGCCTGGGGAACAGGGCGGCGCCGCTGTGATGCCGGGTCAGATGGAGCGGCAACAGACCGCGGACATACAGCGGCAGAGATCGACGTGCAGGCGCGCCACGAGCGGGGTGCTCATGGCTGCGTGAAGGCGCACTGCTGTCGTCATGCGATTACGTTAACACTTGAACTTTGAGGAGCTCAAAGCATCTCTTTGAGACAACGGCAGGTGGTTCCGGGCCCAACACGCCTGTGCCCTGCGGCAGGAGCGAACGCTCCTGCCGCAGGGCACAGGAAGGAGGTGTGAGGAAGCTTACGCGGCTACGCGGCGCCGTCCTCCTGGGAACGGTTCGACTCGAGGCGGGACTTCGCCCGGTCGACCTTCACCGCGATCTGTTCCGCCATCGCTTCGCGCTGCTTGCGCAGCAGCACGAAGCTCAGCGGCGCCGAGATCACCACGGCGAGGACGAGCACCCACAGCAGGTTGGAGTCGCCGAGTCCGCGCGGCAGGACCCTCAGGTACACCAGGCCCCACAGGGCGAAGAAGCAGCCGGCGAAGATGCCGAGACGCATCAGCGTGTACCGGAGTGCGGGGCTGATCTTGCTGTCGGACACGGCGGTTGGGCCTTTCTGTGTGATCAGTGGTGATGATCAGTTCAGGGGGAGCAGCATCGTGATCTCTTCGCGGTCGTCGCCGTCGGCGACCCGAATCGCACCCGGCACCCGTCCGACCTCCTTGTAGCCGCAGGAGGCGTAGAAGTTCTCCAGTCCCGTCCCACCGCGGCAGCTGAGGCGTACGGCCTCTATGCCATCGAGGGTACGGGCAGCGTCGGCCGCCGCGTCGAGGAGGTCGCGGCCGTATCCCCTGCCCTGGTGGCGCGGGTGGACCATCACGGTGTACAGCCAGACCCAGTGCCGCATCAGGCGGTGCGTGTTGTGGGCGAGGAACACGGCGGCGGCGAGCTGCCCGTCCTCGTCGTACCCGACGAGGAGCCGCTTCTGCCCTTCGGCCAGTCCCGTCAGGTGCTTGAGCCACTCGGACCTGATGTCCTCCACCGTCACCGGCGGCACGAATCCGACCGCGCCGCCCGCGTTGGACACCTCGGTCCAGAGCGCGAGCACACCGTCCCGCAGGGCGGGGTCGATGGGCGGGTCGAGCCGGAAGGAGAGGGCCATGCGGTCGACGGTAACAACCGGCCCTGAGTGTCCCGCTTGTGGGGGTGTGTGACCCTGCTCGCAGTCCCGCGAGGGGCGGGCGCCGGCTCCTGAGGAGTCCGGCGCCCGAGAGGATTCAGACCCGCATCGGCTGCGGCGACTCGCGGCGGCCCTCGTCCGGGCCCGGGTACTCGCGGATGATCTCGTAGCGCGTGTTCCGCTCCACCGGCCGGAAACCGGCGTCCCGGATCAGATCCAGCAGATCGTCCCGGGTGAGCTTGTTGGGCGTGCCGTAGTTGTCGGCGTCATGGGTGATCTTGTACTCGACCACCGAGCCGTCCATGTCGTCCGCACCGTGCTGGAGCGCGAGCTGGGCGGTCTGCACACCGTGCATCACCCAGAACACCTTGACGTGCTGGACGTTGTCGAACAGCAGCCGGGAGACGGCGAAGGTCTTCAGCGCCTCGGCGCCGGTCGCCATGGTCGTGCGCGCCTGGAGGGTGTTGCGGACCTTGCCGTCCTTCACGTCCACGAAGTCGTGCTGGTAGCGCAGGGGGATGAAGACCTGGAAGCCACCGGTCTCGTCCTGGAGTTCCCGCAGCCGCAGCACGTGGTCCACGCGGTGGCGGGGCTCCTCGATGTGCCCGTACAGCATCGTGCACGGGGTCTTGAGGCCCTTCTCGTGCGCGAGGCGGTGGATGCGGGACCAGTCCTCCCAGTGGGTGCGGTGGTCCACGATGTGCTGGCGGACCTCCCAGTCGAAGATCTCCGCGCCGCCGCCGGTCAGCGACTCCAGACCGGCGTCGATCAGCTCGTCCAGGATCTCGCTCGCACTCAGACCCGAGATCGTCTCGAAGTGGTGGATCTCGGTGGCGGTGAAGGCCTTCAGCGAGACGTTCGGCAGCGCCTTCTTCAGCTCGCTGAGCGAGCGCGGGTAATAGCGCCACGGCAGGTTGGGGTGGAGGCCGTTGACGATGTGGAGCTCGGTGAGGTTCTCGCTCTCCATCGTCCGGGCGAGGCGCACGGCCTCCTCGATGCGCATGGTGTACGCGTCCTTCTCGCCCGGCTTGCGCTGGAACGAGCAGTAGGCGCACGACGCGGTGCACACGTTGGTCATGTTGAGGTGGCGGTTGACGTTGAAGTGGACCACGTCACCGTTCTTGCGCGTGCGCACCTCGTGGGCGAGGCCGCCGAGCCAGGCCAGGTCGTCCGACTCGTAGAGGGCGATACCGTCCTCGCGGCTCAGCCGCTCGCCGGTCCGGACCTTCTCCTCCAGCTCGCGCTTGAGCCCCGCATCCATGCGGCCGCCTCCCACTTGTCCTGGCCTCGTCGCCGAGTCCTGAGTCTGAGTCCTGATGCGTCCCCTGAAGGACGCCCCCCGGACCACCCCCGGAGGCCTCACCCACGTTACGCCTAGGGCTGCTCGGGCAGCTCCCCGACCCGGTTCTCCCACTTCGTTGAGAGCACGATCGTGGTGCGCGTACGCGAGACGCCCTTCGTCCCGGACAGCCGGCGGATGGTCTTCTCCAGGCCGTCGACGTCCCCGGCGCGGACCTTGAGCATGTACGAGTCGTCGCCCGCGATGAACCAGCAGTCCTCGATCTCCGCGAGGTCGCGCAGCCGGCGCGCCACGTCCTCGTGGTCGACGGCGTCGGAGAGCGAGATGCCGACGAGCGCCGTGACGCCGAGACCGAGCGATGCGGAGTCGACGGTCGCCCGGTAGCCGGTGATCACACCGGCCGCTTCCAGGCGGTTGATGCGGTCGGTGACGGAGGGACCGGAGAGTCCCACGAGTCGGCCGAGCTCGGCGTACGAAGCCCTGCCGTTCTCGCGCAGAGCCTGGATGAGCTGCCTATCCACGGCGTCCATATGCCTGAGCCTTCCATTATTCAGCGATACCGCAAGTTTACGTGTAGAATCTAAGGCACACAGGGCCGACACCCTGTGAATCTTTCAAACGATCAAAAACGATCCATACAGGAGATGACACACACCGTGTACACGATCGAGATGGCCCACGCCCACATGAGGCAGCTTCAGGAGCTGGCCAACCGCTCGCGTGCCCACCAGCCTGCCGCTGCGTACCGCATCGACCGGGGCTCGGTCCGCCTCGCCCGCCGCGCGGCCAAGAAGCGCTAGTCCTCGACCACCCGGCTAGTCACTGCGGGACTGGGCACCCCCCAGCTCCCCTTCCCAACGGCGGTACAGCCGGTGCGGCACCCCTGCCGCGTCCAGCACCCGCCCCGCGACGAAGTCCACCAGATCCTGGATGTGCGTCGCGCCCGCGTAGAACGCCGGAGAGGCGGGCAGCACCACTGCGCCCGCCTCGTCCAGCGTCACCAGATGCCTGAGGGTCTGCCCGTTCAGCGGGGTCTCCCGCAGCGCGACCACCAGCTTGCGGCGCTCCTTCAGCGTCACGCTCGCCGTGCGCTGGAGCAGGTCCTTCGAGAGCCCGAGCGCCACGCCCGCGACGCACGCCGTGGATGCCGGCACGATCAGCATCCCCTTGACCGGGTACGACCCGGAGGACGGCCCGGCCGCGAGGTCCCCGGCCGCCCAGTGGCGTACGTCCGCCACAGCAGCGTCGTCCACCGTGAACGTGCCGGGCTTGCCGTCCGCTCCACGGGTCAGCCACTCGCGCAGATCGTCCCGCCAGTGCGCGTCACGGAAGGCGATCCCCGTCTCGTCCAGAAGGGTGAGCCGCGACGCGCGCGACACCACCAGATCCACGCTCTCGCCCGCGTCGAGCAGCCCCCGCAGCACGGCTGCCGCGTACGGGGTGCCCGAGGCTCCGGAGACCCCGACGACCCACGGGATGCGGTTGGCGTCATTCATGGCATCGAGCCTATCCGGCCACATGGTGGCGGAACTGAGTAAGGTGCCCCGGACGTTCCCGGGGGGAGACACAGGAACCGCAGGGGGGCCGTTATGGCAGTAATGCCCACCGGAACGCCGGGATCCGCGGGGTCCGCAGGATCCGCGCGACCGGCCTGGACCGGCCGTGCCGCCATGGCCGCCGTGCTGATGCTCGGCTGGGTGGCCCTGCTGTGGGTGCTCGAGCTCGTCGACTTCGCGACGGGCCATGCGCTCGACGGCTACGGGGTCACCCCGCGCGAACCGTCGGAGCTGGCCGACATCGTTCCCGCCGCGTTCCTCCACGCCGGCTTCGGCCATGTCGCCGCCAACAGCCTGCCGCTGCTCGTGCTCGGGTTCCTCGCCGCGATGGGGGCCGGCGTGGGCCGCTTCGCCGGGATCGTCCTCACCGTCGTCGTGGCCTCGGGCGTCGGCGTCTGGCTGACCTCCCCGCCCGACTCGGTCACCCTGGGCGCCTCGGGCGTGGTCTTCGGGCTCTTCGGCTATGTGCTGGCGCGGGGCTTCGTCGACCACAGCCTGCGTGATGTGCTGATCGGGCTGGCGGTGGCCGCGCTCTACGGCTCGATCCTGTGGGGCGTGCTCCCCGTCGACAGCGGGGTCAGCTGGCAGGCGCACCTGTTCGGGCTGCTGGGCGGGGTGACGGCGGCGTTCCTCTTCCGCAGGCGGCGAGCGGGGGCGGGAGCCGCGGAACTCACGGCGTAGAGGGCGCCCTGGGGCAACCGGACCGCGGCAGCGTGACGCCTGACAGCGTCCAGGAGAGCGCCCTGGTCACGGCTACGGCTTCGTGCGGCCGGCTGACGCTTGCCGAGTGTCAGCGCCGGAGCTGACGTGCCGCTGGGTCTCCTGGGGACCGTGCCAGTCCAGGCACATCACGGTGGCATCGTCCTCGAGCCGGCGGCCGGCGGCGTCCAGGACCGCGGACGTCAGCATCAGCGCGGTCTCCCGCGGGTGCAGGCCCCGCGTGCGCTCCACCATGGCGGGCAGGTCGACCTGCTCAGCATGCCGTTCGAGCATGCCGTCGGTGTACATGATGAGACGGTCGCCGGGGCGCAGATGGATTTCCTGAACGCGGTAGGGGTGTGGCACGGGCACGGGCAGCCCGAAGGGATGGTCCACCTGGCAGGTGATCGTTTCCACAGCCCCGTCGCGCATGCGCAGCGGCCAGGGGTGGCCGGCGTTGACGAGCTGGGCCCGCCCGGTGTGGAGGTTGATGCGCACCAGCTGCCCGGTGGCGTGACCGTGTCCGTGGTCGGCCAGAGCCTGGTCGGCACGGTGGGCTTGCTCGGCCAGGTCGGCTCCTGCGCGGCGGGCGCCACGCAGGGCGCCCACCAGGACCGTGGCGGCCAAGGCGGCGTCGATGTGGTGGCCCATGGGGTCGGTTACCGACAGGTGCAGGGTGTCGCGGTCCAGGGCGTAGTCGAAGGTGTCGCCGCTGAGGTCTTCGGAGGGTTCCAGGCTCCCGCACAGCGTGAACTGCGCGGCCTCGCACGACAGTGACATGGGCAGCAGCTGGTACTGGATCTCTGCGGCCAGGGTGGGAGGCCTGGAACGTTTGCCCCAGGTGTAGAGGTCGGTGAAGCGCCCGTTGGCGATCACGATGTAGGCCAGGATGTGGGCGGCTTCCCCGATCTCGTCGAGGACGTCCTCTCCGGGTTCGGCCGGCAGGAGCACTTCCAGCAGCCCGATGGCATCCCCCCGGTTGGTGACCGGCGCGATCACCCGCTGTTCCTGGCCGCTCGCCTCCTGATACAGCCGCTGGGTACGGATCACCTGCTCGTAGACACTGCCCAAGAGGGGGATCCGCTCAGCTTCCCGCTCGCCCTCCACGGCGCCGGCGGTGGACAGCCGAGCCACAGCCTTCCCCGTCAGGTCCACGATGAGGAAAGAGACCTTCGCAGCCTTGAAACGCCGCCGCAGGTCCTCTGCGACCACGTCGACGGCCTCTACCGGAGCCGCCGTCTCCGCTGCCGTCAGCAGCCGGGGAAGTTCGCTGCGCCCACCACTCACGACCCGCTCCCTTCCCCACCCCCTCCTACCAGCTTGGGAACGTTGACGGTGAGCGTCAATCCGTGGCCCCATCGCCTGTTGACGGGCAGTGCTCCACGAATACAGCGATGCCCCGACCGTCTGCCCTTCCAGCTCACCGGGCTCGAGGGCATGGCCCCGGGCCACCGGACGGAGATCGTCGAATCTCCGAAGCGGTCACGTCGGTCCCCCCGGGCATGGGCTCGGCGGTTGGCCGCACGGTAGCTACAGGGTGAGACCCCGAACGACCAGATCGATCAGCGCACACACGAAGAGGGCAATCCCGATGAAGCCGTTGACGGTGAAGAACGCCCTGTTCAGCCGGGACAGGTCATGCGGCGTCACGATCGTGTGCTCGTAGACGAACGCCACCGCGACGACCACCAGCCCCGCCCAGAAGAACAGCCCGGCGCCCGTGGCCAGCGCATACCAGACCAGCAGACCCGTCGTGACGGCGTGGCAGACCCGCGCCCCCCACAGCGCCGCCGGGATGCCGAAACGGGCCGGGAACGACTTCACGCCGTGGGCGCGGTCGGCCTGGACGTCCTGGCAGGCGAAGATCAGGTCGAATCCGCCGATCCAGACACCGACCGCGAGGCCGAGGATGACCGGGTCCCAGGACCAGGAGCCGGTGACCGCGAGCCACGCCCCGACCGGACCTATGGCCTGGGCGATGCCGAGGATGGCGTGCGGGAAGTTCGTGAAGCGCTTCCCGTACGGGTAGACCACCATCGGGATCACCGCGAGCGGCGCGAGCGCCAGGCACAGCGGGTTGAGCAGGGCGGCGGCCCCCAGGAACACCACCAGGGCGATGCCCGCGCCGGTCCAGGCGGACCGTACCGACACGGCGCCCGTGACCAGTTCACGGTTCGCCGTGCGAGGGTTACGGGCGTCGATCTCACGGTCGATGATCCTGTTGCAGGCCATCGCGAACGTACGCAGGCCCACCATGCACACGGTGACCAGGAGCAGCGTCACCCAGTCGACGCGCCCGTCGAGCTGGAACATCGCCGTCAGCGCGGCGATGTACGCGAAGGGCAGTGCGAAGACGGAGTGCTCGATCATCACCAGGCGCAGGAACGCCTTGGTGCGGCCGGGACCCGGGACCGCCGCGGCCGAAGCGCTCACAGGCCGTACTCCTTCCAGCGGCGGTCGACCAGCGCCGCCGTGTCCGGGTCGGAGAGCACCATCTCAGGCCAGCCGCCGTCCCGGGTGTAGCCCTCCTCGGGCCACTTCTTCGTCGCGTCGATACCCGCCTTGCCGCCCCAGAACTGCTGGTAGGAGGAGTGGTCCAGGTGGTCCACCGGGCCCTCCACGACCGTCAGGTCGCGGGCGTAGTCCGTGTTGCCGAGGGCCCGCCAGGACACCTCGTGCAGGTCGTGCACGTCGCAGTCGGAGTCCACGACCACGATCAGCTTGGTCAGCGACATCATGTGCGCGCCCCAGATGGCGTGCATCACCTTCTGGGCGTGCTTCGGGTACTTCTTGTCGATCGAGACGATCGCGCAGTTGTGGAAGCCGCCCGACTCGGGCAGGTGGTAGTCCACGATGTCCGGCACGATGATCTTCAGGAGCGGCAGGAAGAAGCGCTCGGTCGCCCGGCCCAGCGGGCCGTCCTCGGTCGGCGGGCGGCCGACCACGATCGACTGGAGCAGCGGGCGCCGCCGCATCGTCACACAGTCGATGGTCAGTGCCGGGAAGGGCTCCTGCGGGGTGTAGAAGCCGGTGTGGTCGCCGAACGGGCCCTCGGGAAGCATCTCGCCCGGCTCGAGCCAGCCCTCGATGACGACCTCGGCGTTGGCCGGGACCTGGAGCGGGACGGTCTTGCAGTCGACCATCTCGATCCTCTTGCCCTGGAGGAAGCCCGCGAAGAGGTACTCGTCGATGTCGCCGGGCAGCGGGGCCGTCGAGGCGTAGGTCACGGCGGGCGGGCAGCCGAAGGCGATCGCGACCGGCAGCTTCTCGCCGCGCCGTGCCGCCACCTGGTAGTGGTTGCGGCTGTCCTTGTGGATCTGCCAGTGCATGCCGATGGTGCGCTTGTCGTGGCGCTGGAGGCGGTAGAGCCCGAGATTGCGGATCCCGGTCTCGGGGTCCTTGGTGTGCGTCAGGCCCAGGTTGAAGAAGGAGCCGCCGTCATCGGGCCAGGTGAACAGCGCGGGCAGCTGCTCCAGATCGACCTCGTCACCGCGCAGGACGACCTCCTGCACCGGCGCGTCTTTGACCTTCTTCGGCGGTACGTGGGTCATGGCGCCGAGCTTCCCGAACGCCTCGCGCACACCCATGAAGCCGTGCGGCAGCTCGGGCTTCAGCAGTCCGCCGATCTTCCCGCTGATGTCGTCGTAGGACTTCAGGCCCAGCGCCTTGAGGAGGCGGCGGTCCGTCCCGTACACGTTCATCGCCAGCGGCATGGCGGAGCCGCGCACGTTCTCGAAGAGCAGGGCGGGGCCGCCGGACTTCTGGACCCGGTCGACGATCTCCCCGACTTCCAGATAGGGGTCGACTTCGGCCTTGATGCGCTTGAGGTCGCCCTCGCGCTCGAGTGCGCGCAGCAGCGAGCGAAGATCGTCGTAAGCCATGCCGTCCAGTATCTGCCACTCGCTAGGCTGGAACCGTCACGGGGGCCGCTCGTACGGCCCCGATCTCCGCACGCAGGGGGCTGCCAATGCTTCGGGTGCTGATGTTCTTGGTGCCGCTGGCGCTCAGCATCTACGCCTTCATCGACTGCATCTCCACGGACGAGAAGGAGATCAGGTACATCCCCAAACCGCTCTGGGCGATCCTCGTGCTGCTCTTCCCGCTCGTCGGTTCGATCTCGTGGCTGATCGCGGGCAAGGACCGGTCGGCGCGTCGGCCCGCACAGCGCGGCGGTTGGGTGGCTCCGGACGACAACCCGGAGTTCCTGAAGTCGCTCGGTGACGAGAACCGCGAGGCGAAGGACCGCGAGCAGGACCAGGAGCAGGACCAGGGACGCGATGAGGAGCAGACGCGAGGCGAGGAGAGCACTCACGAGCAGGAGCGCAGGCGGGACGGCGGCGAGCCCGGCGGTGGCCAGGCCTGACCGCCCGGCCCCGTTGCCCGCTGGATCGCCTGACCTCTGATCGCCTGACCGCCTGAACCCGCGTCGCTCTCGCGCCCGGCCCGCCCCGCACGGGACAGTGGGGGCATGGACCCGGAGCAGGCAAGGCACTGGCTGGCCACCGCGCTCGGCGAGGCCCGTACGGGCCTCGCCGAAGGCGGCATCCCGATCGGCGCGGCCCTCTACGGCCCGGACGGCGACCTCCTCGGGCGCGGGCGCAACCGCCGCGTCCAGGACGGTGATCCCTCTCTGCACGCGGAGACCGCCGCGTTCCGGGCGGCGGGGCGTCGGCGCTCGTACCGCGGCACGACGATGGTCACCACGCTCTCGCCCTGCTGGTACTGCGCGGGTCTCGTCCGGCAGTTCGGGATCTCGCGGGTAGTGATCGGCGAGGCGGAGACCTTCCCCGGCGCCCAGGGCTGGCTCGCCGCGCACGGGGTAGAGGTGACGGTGCTGAACGATCCGGCGTGTACGGCCCTGATGCGCGAGTTCATCGGCACGCACCCCGAGCTGTGGAGCGAGGACATCGGCGATGACGCATGACAGCTGACGGCACCGGTGAGGTGATCCCGGTCATCGACCTGGAGCCATGGCTCTCCGGGGACCCGGCGGCCCGCGCCAGGACCGCCGCCACCGTCGACGCCGCCCTGCGCACCGCGGGCTTCCTGCTCGTCACCCACCACGGTGTGGACGCGGCGCTGGCGGGACGGATCCGGGAGCTGGCGCGCGGCTTCTTCCGGCTGCCGCCGGCGGCGAAGGAGCCGTACGCGGTGAAGGTCGGCGGTCGCGGCTGGCTCGGGCCGGGTGCGGAGGCCAACGCCTACGCCGAGGGCACGGCGACGCCGCCCGACCTCAAGGAGTCGCTGTCCTTCGCGGCGGACGAGCCGACCGGGGTGCCCGTGGTGGACGCCGAGTGGTTCCTGCCCAACACCTGGCCGCGTGAGGTACCCGCGCTCAGGCCGGCCGTGGAGGCGTATCTGCGGCAGATGCGGGAGCTGTCGGACCGGCTGCTCGGGCTGCTCGGTGCCGCGCTCGGCGGTCCCGGGGACTTCTTCACCCGGCACACCCGCCATCCCACCTGGGGCTTCAACATCAACTGGTATCCGGGCCGGGACACCGTCGGGGAGCCGGAAGCGGGCCAGTTCCGTATCGGTCCGCACACAGACTTCGGCACGGTCACCGTGCTCGACCGCCAGACCGGCAAGGGCGGGCTCCAGGTGTTCACGGACGCGGGCGGCTGGCAGGACGCCCCCTGGGTGCCCGGTTCGCTGACCGTCAACATCGGGGATCTGATGGCCCGCTGGACGGACGGCCGCTGGTGTTCGGGACGCCACCGGGTGCTGCCTCCGCCGGCCGACGTACCCACGGAGGAGCTGATGTCGCTCGTGTACTTCTACGAGTGCGACCCGGGCACGGATGTCCGGGGTATCGACTCCCACGCCTATCTGCGGGCCCGGCTGGACGCGATCACGGCCGGCTGACGTACTCGGCGCGCAGCTCGCGGAAACGGTCCGGGGTCCCGCTGCCCCAGCCGGCGGGATGGCCGTCGAGGGCCCGCTCGAGGTACTCGAAGTGCTGGTGCCAGCCGGCCAGCTCGTCCAGGCGCTGCTCGTCGTCCCCGGTGAACTCGTTGGTGAAGCGCAGCACGGTCGCCAGGGAGTCCGCGGGCGCCGGTTCCATGTGGAAGCGGATCCGGCCGTGCGGTTCGACGGTGTACTCGGCGACGGACTCCATGTCCCAGGCGGTCACGCGTCCCGTGGCGACGGTCGCCTCGGTGTCGTTGGGGGCGTTGAGCCAGCGGAGCCGCACTCCGCCTCCCAGGTGCGTTTCCAGCAGGTCGGCGTTGGCCAGCCACTGCGGCAGGCCCTCCGGGCTCGCCACGGCGGCCCAGACCCGTACGACGGGGTGGGGCAGCCGCAGCACGAAGTGCAGGACGTGGGTCGGCGTGCCGTCGTCGCCTTCGCGGGTCTCGCTGGTGCCATGAGGGATCGGTTCGCTCATGGCACCAGCGTCGCGCGCGCGGCCCGTGGCCGCTACCGCGTGTCGCCCACCCGGCCGACCGCCGCGACCGGATCTGGGGCCGTCAGACGCCCGCGTAGCCGTGGAGGCTGTTCACGAAGAGGTTGACGCCGTAGTAGTTGAAGAGGAAGCAGGCGAAGGCGATCAGCGCGACATACGCGGCCTTGCGGCCCTTCCAGCCGGCGGTGGCACGGGCGTGCAGATACGCCGCGTACGCCACCCAGGTGATGAACGACCAGACCTCCTTGGCGTCCCAGCCCCAGTAGCGACCCCATGCGTCGCCGGCCCAGATCGCCCCGGCGATGATCGTGAAGGTCCACAGCGGGAAGACCGCCGCGTTCACGCGGTACGCGAACTTGTCCAGGCTCGCGGCCGACGGCAGCCGCTCCAGCACCGAGCGGGCGAAGGAGCCCGGGTTGCCGCCGGTCGCCAGCTTGTTCTCGTACGTGTCGCGGAAGAGGTAGAGCAGCGTCGCTACGAAGCCCAGGTAGAAGACCGCTCCGCAGAAGATCGCGGTCGAGACGTGGATCCACAGCCAGTACGAGTGGAGCGCGGGGACGAGCTGGTCGCTCTCGGTGTAGAGCCAGGTGACGGCGATGCCGAGGTCGAGCAGGACCGTGGTCACCAGCGGCAGCCCGATCCAGCGGACGTTCTTCCTCGCCAGCAGGAAGCCGAGGTACGCGCCCACCGCCACCGTGGAGAAGGTGGTGGAGAACTCGTACATGTTGCCCCAGGGGGCCCGCTGCACCGACATCGCGCGGGTGGTCACACCGACCGCTTCGACCAGGAAGGCGAGGACCGTCAGCGAGACGGCGATCCGTCCGTAGAGGTCGCCCTGGACGGTGCCGCCGGCGGCGCCTGGGCCGTCCGGGACGTCGCGCTGTCCGGCCGTCGTACGGGTGACGACCTTGGGGCGCTCAAGGACGGTGGTGCCGCCGCCCTGCTGGGCGACGTGGACCGCGGGTGCGTAGGCGGCCGCCCGCGGGGTGGTCAGCGCGGCGGCGGTACGGCCGACCTTGCTGCGGCTGCCGAAGACCCACTCGGCGATGTGCGCGAGGAAGGCCAGTGTGTAGACGGCCATCGAGGAGTAGATCAGCCCGTTGCTGAACTCCGCGAGGCTCTCGTTGGTGGCGGCGGCAAGCGTCACTTGTCAGCCCCTTCGGCAGGCTTGGCTTCGGCTTGGGGTTCGGCTTCGGGCTCGGATTCGGCCTCAGCAGGTCGAGATCCGGCGTCAGGGGCAGCGGGTCCGGGTCCGGCGGGCCCGGCCGCGGTCGGCGCCTGAGTGTGCAGCAACGCGGCCAGCTCCGCCAGTTCCTCCGGCAGCTTCGCCGACTCGGTGCGGCCGAGCCCCGCCATCTCGATGACGGTCAGCCCCGTGCCGGAGTCGTCCCGCACGGCACGCACCCACACCCGGCGCCGCTGGATGAACAGCGAGCCGACGAGTCCGGCGATCGCGGCGACGGCGCCCGCGAGGGCGAGGCCGTTGCCGGGCTGCTGGGAGACCTGGAAGCTGGCCCACTCCTTGATCTCCTTCTCGAAGGTGACCGAGCCGGCTCCGTTCGGCAGCTTCATCGTCTCGCCGGGCAGCAGCGTCTGCTTGAACACGTCGCCCTGGGCGTTCTTGAAGGGCGTCATGCGGTTGGTGTCCAGCTGGTACACGTTCTGCGGCGCTCCGCCGTTGCCGCCCAGATCACCGTGGTACGCGCCCAGGTTCAGCGCGGGGAACACCAGCGCCGGGAACTGGGAGAACATCTGGCCCTTGCCCTTGCCCGCGTACGTCGGCACGAAGAACGCCGGGAACCCCAGCTGCTCCTTCTTGCCCTTGGCGTCCCGGTAGCCGTCCCGCACCTTGATGACGCCGGTGGAGGTGACGTTGCCGTCGACCGGCAGCAGCGGCACGGCGCCCCGGTACACCTGCTTGCCCTTGCCGTCCCGGACGGTCACCACGGGGGCGTAGCCGTGGGACAGCAGATAGACCTTGGCGCCGTCGATCTCCAGGGGCTCGTTGACCCGGATGATCCGCTTGTGCTCCTCGTCACCGACACCCTCGGTGTAGGTCACGGCCGCCTCGAAGGTGCGCGGTGTGCCCCGCTGCGGCCCCTTGGGCTCGTACGTGCCCGTGAACCGGTCCAGGGTGAAGCTGAACGGGACCAGCTCGTCCACGTCGAACAGCGTGCCGGACCGGAAGTCGTCGTACTGGGTGAGGGTGTTGGAGAAGCCCCTGCCCTCGGTGATCAGCTTGCCGCCCTCGGACTTGAACAGCTGTCCGACGGCGAAGGCCACCAGCATGACGATCAGCGACACATGGAAGATGAGGTTGCCGACCTCGCGCAGATAGCCCTTCTCCGCGGCGACCGCGTCACCCGCGATGTGCGCGCGGAAGCGGCGCTTCTTCAGCAGCGTGAGCGCGGCCTCGCGGACCGCCTCCGGGTCGGCGTCGGTGCGCCAGGTCGTGTGGGCCGGGAGCCGGGTGAGCCGCTTGGGGGCGCCCGGCGGGCGGCTGCGGAGCTGGCCGGCGAACTGCCAGGTGCGCGGCACGATGCACCCGATGAGGGACACGAACAGCAGGATGTAGATCGCGGAGAACCACACCGAGCTGTAGACGTCGAAGAGCTGGAGCTTGTCGAAGACCGGCGCCCAGAACTCGTGGGCCTCCTTCCAGGTGCGGACCTTCAGCTCGTTCGCGTTGCTCTGCGGGATGAGGGAGCCGGGGATGGCGCCGAGCGAGAGCAGGAAGAGCAGGATCAGCGCGATCCTCATCGAGGTGAGCTGACGCCAGAACCAGCGCACCCACCCGAAGGTCTCGCGGAAGGTCCAGGCGATGGCACCGGCGGCGCCCGGCGTGCGCGGGCCGCCGAAGGAGCCGGGCACGGCACGTTCCTGGGGGGCGGTGGAGAGCTGCTCACCGGCCTTGCCGAGATCGCCGGAGTCACCCTGCTCGCGAGCCTCCTGCTCGGGCACGTCAGGCGCTCCCTGCTCGGGGACCTGCGGACCGGTGGTGCTCTCGCCGGCCGTGTCGGTCTTGCTCATCGATCAGATCCCCACCTGGAAGCCTTTGGACCAGCCCTGCATTTCCTGCACCAGGGTGTCCCACGCACCTGTCAGCAGCAGCAGACCGGTCACGATCATCATGCCGCCGCCGATCCGCATCACCCAGGCATAGTGCCGCTTCACCCAGGCGAACGCACCGAGCGCCTTGCGGAAGGCCACGGCGGCGAGGATGAACGGCAGCCCCAGCCCGAGGCAGTACGCGACCGTCAGCAGCGCCCCGCGGCCCGCGCTGCCCTGTTCCGCCGCGAGCGCGGTCACCGAGGCGAGGGTGGGGCCGATGCACGGGGCCCAGCCGATGCCGAACAGCACACCCAGCAGCGGCGCCCCGACCAGGCCCGTCGCCGGGCGCCTGTGGAAACGGAACTCGCGCTGGGTGATGAAGGGCATCAGACCCATGAAGAAGATCCCCATGAGGATCATCAGCACACCGAGGACGGTGGTGAGGGTCTGGCGGTACGACTGGAGGGTGTGACCGAAGTAGCCGAACAGCGCCCCGCCGGAGACGAAGACCGCGGTGAAGCCGAGCACGAACAGGGACGCACCGGCGGCCATCCGGCCCTTCCTGGCCTCTCCGAGGTCGGCGCCCGTGACCCCGGTCACGTAGGAGAGATAGCCGGGAACGAGCGGCAGCACGCACGGGGAGAAGAAGGAGACAAGCCCTCCCAGCACGGCGATGGGAAGGGCGAGCAGCAGCGCACCGCTGTAGACCGTCTCGTTCACGCTACTTCTCCGCGACCAGCGGGTCGATCATCGAGCGCAGCGCCTTGTCGTCCAGGGGACGCAGGGCGCGCGCGGCGATCTTCCCCTCCCGGTCGAGGACGATCGTGGTCGGAATGGCCTGCGGGCTGAGAGTGCCCTTGGGGAATTCCAGGATCAGCCTGCCGTCGGGGTCGTGGAAGCTGGGGTAGGTGACCCCGAATTCCTCCTCGAAGGCTCGTGCGGGGCCGGTCTCGTCGTCCCGGGTGTTGATGCCGACGAACTCGACGCCTTTGCCCTTGGTCTCCTTGGCGACCTTCTCCAGGTACTCCGCCTCACCGCGGCAGGGCGAGCACCAGGAGCCCCAGGTGTTGACCACGGTGATCTTGCCCTTGTAGTCGGCCAGGGCGAGCGGCTTCCCGGCGAGGTCCTCGCCGGTCAGCGCGGGCGCCGCCGTCCGCTTGCCCTTCGCGACGGTGGAGATCCCGCCGGTGCCGGTCACGAAGTTCGTGTCGTCACCGCCGCCGGACTTCCCGTTCAGGTCGCCACTGCACGCCGACAGCGTGAGCACGGCGGCTAGGGCGCCTGCTCCGGTGGCGAGAAGGATGCGTCGAGGGGCGCGGACAAGGCTCATGTGAAAAGTTTCGCATGGGCGTTCAGGGGATCTTCCACGCCCCCCTCCGTGCCCGCAACGCCCCTTGTCAAGGGCGCTTGAGCACACTCCCGCAGGCTCTTACGCGGTGGCTTTCAGGAAGGCCTTCCAGCCCCCTGCCGGGGCCTGACCGACTTCCAGGCCCCGCAGCCGGTCGAGGATCTTCGGGTCCTGGACGTCCAGCCAGTCACAGAACTGCCGGAACGACACCAGACGCACGTCCTTCTTTCCCGCCATCGCCTTGAGCGCCTCTTCGACGGCGTCCATATAGATGCCGCCGTTCCACTCCTCGAAGTGGTTTCCGATGAAGAACGGCGCGCGATTCGACTCGTAGGCGCGGTTGAATCCGTTGACGTACGCCTCGGTGGCCTGCTTGCGCCAGCCCGGATAGCGTTCCGGATTCCCCTTGGTGGAATTCTGCGACTGGTTGGCGAGGATGTTGTAGTCCATCGAGAGCACCTCGAAGGTGTGCCCGGGGAAGGGAACCGCCTGGAGCGGCAGGTCCCAGACCCCGCCCCGCTTCTCCGGCCACATCTGACGGCCGCCGGGCGAGCTGGCGTCGTATCGCCAGCCGAGTTTCTTCGCGGTCGGCAGCAGATTGTCCTGGCCGAGGAGGCAGGGGGTGCGAGCGCCGACGAGTTCCTTGCGGTAGTCGAAGGGCAGGGGGGCGATGTCCTTCCAGCCGCTGTTCGTCCTCCATTCGGTGACGAAGGACACGGCCTGGTCGATCTCGTTCTGCCACTGCGCGGGCGTCCAGTTCCCGACCGAGCCGGAGCCGCCGCAGAAGTGCCCGTTGAAGTGCGTGCCTATCTCGTGCCCGTCGAGCCAGGCCTGGCGGACGTACTTCAGGGTCTCCTTTACGTGGTCATCGGTGAGATAGCCGATGTCGGAAGCGCCGACCGGGTTGTTCGGCGGCCTGTAGAGGGTTTTCTTCGACTCGGGCAGCAGATAGATCCCCGAGAGGAAGAAGGTCATCGCCGCGTCATGGTCCTGCGCGAGCTTCAGGAAACGCGGGAACAGGCCGTTGCCGACCTCACCCGCACCGTCCCAGGAGAACACCACGAACTGCGGCGGGGTCTGGCCCGGCTGGAGCGGTACGGGCTTGTCGGGCTGGTTCGGCTGCTTCCCGGTGTCGGCGGTCGAACCGTCGCCTATAGGGCGGGCGGACTTGTCGGGGGACGGGGATGACGTGCCGTCACCCCCTGCTCCCCCGGGCTGCCCCGCGCCGCCCTTCCCGTCGTTCCCGTCACCGGACCCGGAGCCCAGTCCGCAGCCGGCGACTCCCATCGCCGCCGCGGTACCGAGCCCGGCCCCGAGCAGGCCCCTTCGGCTGATCTCGCGCATGCTGTCCCCGTCCCGTGTGCGGTGCCGTGCAACCCCCGTACAAAGGGGTTAGATGGCGTGCCGCCGAGGAGGGTTCCCTGGACCCCTGCGCAAATGCGTCAGGTGACCGTATCGCTACGCACCAAAGGCTTTTGACTTTCCCTTCACGGGTTTGGCACCGGCGAGCAGATGGGCCGGTACGAGATCACGGGCAGGCTCGGAGTAGCCCACGGAGACGATCGCGTCGCCGTGGAAGGTGAAACTGGTGAGCGAGGCCAGCGTGCACTGCCTGCGGCGCGGGTCGTGCCAGAGGCGGCGGCGCTCCACATGGCTGCGCACTGTCCAGATCGGCAGCTGGTGGCTGACGAGGACCGCCTCATGGCCGCGGGCCGCGTCGCGGGCCGACTCCAGCGCCGCCATCATCCGGTCCACCTGCTCCAGGTAGGGCTCGCCCCAGGACGGCCGGAACGGATTGGTGAGGTGCTTCCAGTTGCCCGGCTTGCGCAGCGCGCCGTCGCCGACGCCGAAGGTCTTGCCCTCGAAGACGTTCGCGGCCTCGATCAGCCGCTCGTCGGTGTCCAGGGTCAGACCATGGGACTTGGCGACCGGCGCGGCGGTCTCCTGCGCCCGCTCCAGCGGGGAGGCGACCACATAGGTGATGTCCCGGTCCGCCAGGTGCTCGGCCACCCGGTCGGCCATCCGCCGGCCCAGGTCGGAGAGGTGGTAGCCCGGCTTGCGGCCGTAGAGCACACCGTCCGGGTTGTGGACTTCTCCGTGGCGCATGAGATGAACCACGGTCATATCCGTATGGATGTCCGTGCTGCTCATGCGGTGGCCTCCGCGGCGGCGCGGGCGGCGGCCGGGAGCGCCGCGGCGATCCGCTCGATCGCGGCGTCGTCATGGACGGCCGAAACGAACCAGGACTCGAAGGCGGACGGCGGGAGGTACACGCCCTGCGACAGCATCGAATGGAAGAAGGCGTTGAAGCGGAACGCCTCCTGCTTCCGGGCATCGTCGTAGTCACGCACCTCGTGCGCGGTGAAGAAGACCGAGAACATGTTGCTCGCGGTCTGGAGCCGGTGCGCCACGCCCTCCTTGGTGAGCGCCTCGGCGACGAGGGCCTGGATCCGGCGGGAGGCCGTGTCGACCTTCTCGTACGCCGCGTCGTCGAGGAGCCGCAGCTGGGCGAGGCCGGCGGCGGTGGCGACCGGGTTCCCGGAGAGGGTGCCGGCCTGGTAGACCGGCCCGGCCGGGGCGAGGTGGCCCATCACATCGGCACGGCCGCCGAAGGCGGCGGCCGGGAAGCCGCCGCCCATGACCTTGCCGAAGGTCATCAGGTCCGGCACGACCCCGTCGACGCCGTACCAGCCGGCCTTCGAGGTGCGGAAACCGGTCATGACCTCGTCGGAGATGTACAGGGCGCCGTTCTCGGCGGACAGGTCCTTCAGCCCCTGGTTGAAGCCGGGCAGCGGCGGGACCACGCCCATGTTGCCCGGCGAGGCCTCGGTGATCACACAGGCGATCTCGCCCGGGTGCGCGGCGAAGGCCGCGCGAACCGATTCCAGATCGTTGTACGGGAGCACGATGGTGTCCCCGGCCTGCGCGCCGGTGACGCCGGGAGTGTCGGGAAGCGCGAAGGTGGCGACCCCGGAACCCGCCGCGGCCAGCAGCGCGTCCACGTGGCCGTGGTAGCACCCGGCGAACTTGACCACCTTGGCGCGCCCGGTGAAACCGCGGGCGAGCCGGATCGCCGACATCGTCGCCTCGGTGCCGGAAGAGACGAGCCGCACCTGCTCGACCGGTGCGACCCGGGCCACGATCTCCTCGGCGAGGGCGACCTCGCCCTCCCCCGGTGTACCGAACGAGGTACCACGGGCCACGGCCGCCTGAACTGCGGCGATGACCTCCGGGTGGGCATGGCCGAGGATCATCGGCCCCCAGGAGCAGACAAGATCGACATATTCACGACCGTCCGCGTCGGTCAGGTACGGACCAGTACCGGACACCATGAACCGGGGCGTACCGCCCACGGCTCGGAAGGCGCGGACCGGAGAGTTCACGCCGCCGGGCGTCACGAGGGACGCGCGGTCGAAAAGCGTCTGCGAAACTGGGGCGTCATAGGGAAAGCTCACGGAATCCATGGTGTCAGAGGCCCCCGGCGTTCTTGCGGACAGGTGTTTCACCACACGTCCGTGGGGGAGGTCACTGTCACGATGATCGGGTTGCGCGGCCTGCGCTGTGCGTCATAAAAAGCAGTCGGGTGGAGATATGCATCGCGGTGGCGGACTGGGCGAGGGAACCGACGACCTGGGTCCCGAGCCTGCCCGGCGGGGGAAGCACCGGCGGCACGGGGCACCCGAGCCCGTCGAGAGCACGCGCGAGCCCGTACAGAGCAGGAGTGGCCGAGGTATGGGGGTGACATACAGATACTTCGGCGCCCCCGACGGCGCCACGGCCGCCCGTGTGCCCATTTCGATGCGCCCGGAGGAGCTCGGCGGCGACGAGCTCGGCATGGGCGGGATGTTCAGCAAGATCAAGCCCGAGACGATAGCCGCGATGGTACTCACGGGTATCCAGGGAATGCCCCTGAACAAGGTGCCACCCCTCGAGCTGGTGGTCCTGCACCCCGATTACGCGGTGGTCAAGCTCCCCATGACGGTCGTCGACCCCCTGCGCGACATCGGCGAGGAGACCGTGGGCGCGGCCGCCTTCATCTGGTCGACGGTCCCGGACCGCGGGGGCCCGCGGGACGCGTTCAACGTGTACCAGCTGCTGCACGAATGGCAGGATTTCAGCCATCGTCTGCATGAGGCGGGGCACCAGCCCTACTGCCTGGTGTGGCCCTGACCACACCGGGCTGAGTCCGGCACGGCGGCACGAGGTCAGAGCCAGCCGTTGCGGCGGAATCCGCGGTAGATCACGAAGCAGGCGACGGCGATGACGCCGAGGACGACCGGGTAGCTGTAGGTCCAGCGCAGCTCGGGCATGTGGTCGAAGTTCATTCCGTAGATCCCGCAGACCATCGTCGGCACCGCCACGATCGCCGCCCAGGCGGTGATCTTGCGCATGTCCTCGTTCTGGGCGACGGTCATCTGCGCCAGGTGCGCCTGGAGGATCGAGTCGAGCAGCGAGTCGAAGCCGTTGATCTGCTCGACGGCGCGGGCCAGATGGTCGGCCACGTCGCGGAAGTAGGGGCGGATCTCCGGGGCGATGACCGAGGCCGGCTGGGTGGCGAGGCCTTCCAGCGGGCGGTTCAGGGGGCTCATCGCCCGCTTGAACTCCAGCAGTTCGCGCTTGAGCTGGTAGATGCGACCCGCCTCGCCGCGGCCGGTCTCGCCGCGGCCCGCGTGTTCGGCGAAGACGGCCAGCTCGACCGCTTCTATGTCGTCCTGGACGGCGTCGGCGACGACGACGTACTCGTCCACGACGAAGTCGGCCACCGCGTGCAGTACGGACGAGGGACCCTTGGCCAGTTGGTCGGGCATGGTCTCCAGGGCCTCGCGCAGCGGGCCCAGGGAGCCATGGCGTCCGTAGCGGATGGTGATGACGAATTCCCGGCCGGTGATCACGGTGATCTCGCCCGTCTCCACGACCTGGCTGGTGGCGGTCAACTGGTCGTGCTCCGCGTAGGAGACGGTCTTGAACACAGCGAGCAGCGTGTCGTCGTACGGGACGACCTTGGCGCGGCGGTGCGGGTTGACGGCGTCCTCGACGGTGAGCGGGTGCAGGCCGAACAGCTCGGCGACCGAGGCGAATTCGTCGTGTGTGGGCTCGTGGAGCCCGATCCAGACGAAGCTGTTGCTGCCGGGTGTGGCGCTGTTCTCCTTGCGTACGCGGCGCAGAGCCTCCTCGGCGGGGCAGCTGCCGGCCTGCCGTACCCCGTCCGAGTACCCCACGCAGTTGACGACGGAGCTGCCGAGCGGCGAGCGGGCCGGGTGGCTGAGGTCGACGGTCTTTCGGTACGCACGGCGTACGGCTCGCCGGAGGTTGCGCATCATCGACAAGGTTGGCTCCATGCGGACGGGGGTCTTTCCCCCGCCACCCTCGCTGACAGGCGGCGCCTTGTCCATGACGGCGGTCGCGCAGGGGCCGCCGGGGCGCTGCGGACTGACGCCCGACAGCCGATCGCACCATCCGGACATGTTTTTGGGCGGTGAACCTATTTGAGCCAGGCGGCATCTCTGCCGATGGCCCGGATGTAGGGCAGGCGCAAGCGCGCGAAGGCAAGAGCGCAAAGACACGAGGAGGTCCGGCATGGGCGATCTGCTGCTGGTCCTGTGCATTCCGCTGACGGTGTGCGCCAGCGGAATCTACGCGGTGTGCGACAGCTGGTGGCGGCGCCGGCATCCGGCGCCGCCCTCGCCGTACACGCATGCTGCCGCCCGGCTGGCGGAACGGGAGATGCTGGTCGACGCCGAGGAGATCGTCACCGACGCGTACACACGGCTCGCGCCGCTGTACGCGGGCCCGCAGCCGGAGGCGGCAAGCTCCCGTGCCGCCTCCGAGGGCGTCGTCAGCGGGCGGGGCTCCACCGCGGGTCACGCCCCGTAGTCGCGAGCAGCCGCTCGAACGGGGACGCGTCGTCCGGCACATCGGCCGGTTCCCCGAACGCCTCCCACTTCCGTGCCATCGGCGCCATGTCATCGAGCGCCGGCCCCAGTTCGGCGACCACATCCGGATCGGGTTCATACGCCTGACCGGTCGCCCGCGCGAGATCCCAGATGTGCACGGTCAGATCACCGAGCACCATGTGCCCGACGGTCCTGGCCGGAAGCCCCAGCGTGCCCGTGGAGCCCTCCTCCGCCCCGGGCTCCGCCCATGCCGCCACCAGGCGGTCGGTCTCCCGGGTGAACAGCTCCTGCCAGCCGGCGTCCTCACCTGCGGCGGAGACCCGGTCGGGCGTGGTGGAGAAGTCGGAGTCCTGCTTGGCGGCCAGTGCCTGGAAGTTGACGATCACATGGAGCAGGTGGTTCACCAGGTCGCGCACGTCGTAATCGGCGCAGGGAGTCGGGGCGGCGAGGTCGCCGGCTTCCACTCCCCGCACCACGGGCATGGCGCGAGCGGTGGTGGCGGCAAGCAGTTCACTGATGGATTTCGCGGGTTTCACGGGCTTCATGGCCCTGACGCTGGCAGCCGCGCACGCCCGGCGTCTTGAACAAACGCGACATAGGATCCGGCCATGGGGCGCAGCAGCGAGCCACGGAGCCGGCCGGGTGCGGGAGCGCGGACGGGCCAGGGGGCACAGCCCGGCCCGGGAGCGCAGGCGGGACCGGAAGCGCGGACGGGACCGGAAGCACAAGCAGGCCCGGAAGGGCGGACGGGCGCCGGTGCCGGCCCGCGGCGCGACACCCTGGGCATCGTGGACGCCCCCGAGCTCTTCACGCGGGTGCGGTTCCGGCGCCGCGAGCCCGCCGCTCCCCTGCGGCCCTATCTGGAGCACTACTGGCTCATCGACTGGGACCTCGCCGAGCCCTACGCCTCCCACGTGGTGCCGCACCCGTCGGTGAACGTCGTGTTCCAGCGCTACGGGGACGAGGAGCCATGGGGCGAGGTCGCGGGGGTCGGCCTGGAGCTCTTCACCAAGAAGCTGGCGGGGCGCGGGCGGGTGTGCGGAGTGCAGTTCCGGCCCGGGGGCTTCCGGCCGTTCGCGCCGGGGCGGCCGGTCTCGGACTGGACGGGGCGCCGGGTGCCGGTTGACGAGGCGTTCACGGCACCTGGGGCCCCGGGGTCGGCGCACGCCGTGTCCGGACCCGCGCACGCCGCGGCCCTGGCCGTGGTCGGCCCCGACGACGAGGACGGACGGGTCGCGGCGCTGGACGCGTTCCTGCTCGCGCACGGGCCGGTGCCCGAGCCGGGGGCCGAGCGCGCGATGGCGCTGGTCGAGCTGGCCCGCACCGACCGCACGGTCCGGCGGGTCTCCCAGCTCGCCGCCGCGGAAGGGGTGTCACCGCGCACCCTCCAGCGGCTCTTCGCCGCCTATGTCGGCGTCGGACCGAAGTGGGTCATCCTGCGCTACCGCATCCACGAAGCGCTCGAACGCGCGGAAGCGGAGGGCGGCGGAGCCGGTGCCGAGCCGGACTGGGCCGCGCTGGCGGCCGAGCTCGGCTACAGCGACCAGGCCCATCTCGTACGGGACTTCACGGCCACGGTCGGAGTGCCGCCGACGGCGTACTCGGCACACGCGGCGCAGTCACCGACGTGAGGGCGCGTTCCACGCCCCGCCGGGTGTCAGACCCGGGGCGTACGGTCGTGACATGGTGAGCGAAACAGCCGTGGTACGCCTCGAGCTTTGGTCGGACGGGGACTTCGCCCTGCTCCAGGCGGCGAACGCACCGGAGTCGACGGCCCATCTCGGCGGCCCGGAGTCGGACGAGAAGCTGGCCGACCGGCATCGGCGCTATCTGGCCCTGAGCGCGGACGGGAGCGGTGCCGGACACATGTTCCGGGTGGTACTGGCCGAGACCGGCGAGGCCGTCGGCGTGATCGGTTTCTGGGAGTCGCACTGGGACGGAGCGGACGTCTACGAGACGGGCTGGACCGTCCTGCCGGGCTTCCAGGGGCGGGGCATAGCCACGGCGGCGACCCTCGCGGTCGCCGGGCACGCCAGGGCGGGCGGGCGGCACCGCTATCTGCACGCGTTCCCGTCGGTGGAGAACGGCCCGTCGAACGCCGTGTGCCGGAAGGCGGGCTTCGCACTGCTGGGCGAGTGCTCGTTCGAATACCCGCCGGGGCGGCCCATGCGCGGTAACAACTGGCGCCTCGACCTCACGGAGGCCGCGTAAGGCCGCGTCGGCGTCGCTCATGCGCTCGGAAACGCGTGGAACGGTCCGCGCGTCCAGTGGCATCCTGACGGCGTGAACGGACCGGAGATCCACATCAGCTTCGCCCCCGAGCTGCGGCTGTTCGTCGCGGCAGAGCGCCGTGACGGGCGGACCACGCTCGCCACGGACGGCTCCTCCACGCTGGGCCATGTCGTCGAGTCACTCGGTGTGCCGCTCACCGAGGCCGGGCGGCTGCTCGTGGACGGCGTCCAGGTCCAGGTCTCGCACATCCCGGCCACCGGCGAGCGCGTCGAGGTGCTCGGCGTCGAGCGACCGCAGCGCGTCCCAGGGGCGCCGCTGCGCTTCCTGCTCGATGTGCATCTCGGCACGCTCGCACGGCGCCTGCGGCTGCTCGGTGTCGACGCGGCCTACGAGAGCGAGGACCTCGGTGATCCGGCGCTGGCCGCACTCTCGGCACGGGAGCAGCGCGTGCTGCTGTCCCGGGACCGCGGGCTGCTGCGGCGGAGGGAGCTGTGGGCCGGTGCCTACGTCTACAGCGACCGCCCCGATGACCAGCTCCGGGACGTCCTGCAGCGCTTCGCGCCCTCTCTCGCGCCGTGGACCCGCTGCACGGCCTGCAACGGCGAGCTCGCGGACACCGACAAGGAGACCGTCGAGCACCAGCTCGAACAGGGCACGCAGCGCTCGTACGACGTCTTCGCGCAATGCAGGGCCTGCGAGCGCGTGTACTGGCGCGGAGCGCACCACTCACGGCTGGAGGCGATCGTCGAGAGTGCCCTGCGGGAGTTCGGGGACCCGGTCGCGTAGCCGCCGGCGCAGGGGACACGTCGAGCCGTGTGCCCTCGGGTCCGAAGGCCGCCTCAGAAGGCGTAGGCATCACCGGTCGCCGGCACCAGCACGGTGTGCCGGTCGTTCGGATGGTTGCGGTCCGCCGCGCCGCCGTTCCACGCCGTGGCCACGGCGATGACGACCTCCGCCGGTTTCCCCGCGAACCGCAGCCGAAGCGCACGTCCCCGTCCCGTACTGGCGGCTCTCAGCTCCCCCGCACGGCAGAGGATCGTCCGGTGGCCACCCCGCAGGCAGTCGTCCGGCAGCGACGCGTCGGGCTGCGGCGGCGCCGAGAAGGTCAGCTCCACGGTCATGTCGGACACCGCGTCCGGGCCGTGGTTCTCGCTCTCCAGCCAGATGTCGAGCAGTCCGTCCCACAGCACGGCATGCCCGTGGTGCGCCGTATCGGCCTCCAGAGCGGCCTGCGTGTCCGCCGCCTCCACCAGCGGCGCCGGTGCTGCGACCACCGGACCCGCACTGACGCTCCCGGCCGGGATCACCGTCGCCACCGCGACGGACGCCACGACCAGACTTCTGAGTACCACCCGCACGACCCGCATGACCGAAAGATACCGATCAGTCCTGCTTCAAGCTGATCATCCATCGATCCGGCGCGTCCCAGGCGATCAAGGTGATCCAGCGCGGGCCTCGGTTCCCGCGGTCCGCCTATCCTGACCTTTGGCCACTGGTTCGATCACCTGCCCGAGGAGCCGTCATGACCGCCGCGCCCATCGCCGTCGTCACCGGAGCGAGCAGCGGCATCGGCGCCGCCACCGCGCGAGCGCTGGCCGCTGAGGGGTATCACGTGTACCTCACCGCCCGGCGCAAGGACCGGATCGAGGCCCTCGCCGCCGAGATCACCGAGGCCGGCCACCAGGCCACGCCCTACGCCCTGGACGTCACCGACCGCACCGCCGTCGACGCGTTCGCCGCGTCCCTCGATGGCGCGGGGCACCCGGTCAAGGTGCTGGTGAACAACGCCGGCGGAGCACTCGGCGCCGATCCGGTGGCGACCGGCGACCCCGCTGACTGGCGGCGGATGTACGACATGAACGTGCTGGGCACGCTCCATGTCACCCAGGCCCTGCTCCCGGCCCTCACCGCCAGCGGCGACGGCACCGTCGTCGTGCTGTCCTCCACCGCAGGCCACGGCACCTACGAGGGGGGCGGCGGTTATGTCGCCGCCAAGCACGGCGCCCATGTACTCGCCGAGACGCTCCGCCTGGAGATCGTCGGCACTCCGGTCCGCGTCATCGAGATCGCCCCCGGGCTGGTGAAGACCGAGGAATTCGCCACGACCCGCTTCGGGGGCGACACCGACAGGGCCGCGAAGGTCTACGCGGGAGTGGCCGCGCCCCTCACCGCCGAGGATGTGGCCGACACCATCGGCTGGGCCGTCAGCCGGCCCTCCCACGTCAACATCGACCTGCTCATCGTCCGTCCCCGCGCCCAGGCCTCCAACACCAAGATCCACCGGGAGCCGTAGGTCCCGTCCGGGCGAGCTTGCGCCCCGGGGACCCGGAGGGCCCGGCGCACAGCGGCCGAGGCCTGCTCAGTGCCCGCTGCGCACCGCCCCCGCCCTCGACTTCCGCCGGGCCATACGGCGCTTGAGGGCACGGCGCTCGTCCTCGGTGAGGCCACCCCACACCCCGGAGTCCTGGCCGTACTCCATGGCCCACGCCAGACACTCCTCCCGCACCGGGCAGGCGCGGCAGACGGTCTTGGCCTCCTCGGCCTGGAACAGCGCCGGGCCGCTGTTTCCGATCGGGAAGAACAGGTCGGGGTCCTCATCGAGACATGCGGCGTCATGCCGCCAGTTCTCGCGCTCCACGGGAAGGTCCTCCTCCACGTCGCTGTCGTCCGCGAGCGGTCGCGATCATTCACTGCCGTTCGCGGCCTCTTCGCTGTTCCTCTTCGGCTCGCCGACATGCGGGCGCTGAAACTCCGATCCACCCACGCATCACAGATCTGGCCGAAATACGGGTCCGGCGCGGTCGGCCCGGCTCCACCCGTCAGTGCTTGAAGGCGCTCGCATCCCCCGGCTCCGTCTCCAGCGCCTCCCGGTCGAAAACCATCAGGATCAGGAAGAACAGCCCGCCCCCGAGCAGCAGTCCGACCACGATCACCACGGAGACCAGCGCCTCCCGCGGCGCCACCAGCACGAGCAGCGCCACGAGCGTCCACACCAGCGCTTTCCGTCACAGTCGCCACCCGGTAACGGTCAGTGTCACACCGCCACCGTCTGCGACAGGTGTCGGCGAGGCCATTCGGCCGTACCCCGCTCGCGCGCCTCGCCGGACCACGGTGTCGTTGACGGGCAGTCACGACCCGCAGCGAGGGGACGAGGTATGCACATATCCGGGCCGATAGCCGCCCTCACCGCCGCAGTCCTCACCTGCTCGATGACCACGGGAGGCGGCGGCACGCCTACGCCTCCGACGTCCGCTCCGAAGCTGGACTGGCAGCCCTGTACCCAAGGCAGCCCGTACGACTGCGCCACCGCGAAACTGCCGCTGGACTACGGCGACCCCAGCGGGCGCACCGTCGAGCTGGCAGTCGTGAGACGGAAGGCGACTGGCCCCGGGGGGCGGCGGATCGGCACCCTGTTCTTCAACCCCGGCGGCCCGGGCGGCCCGGGCACCGTGCAGATGCCACAGATGTACGACACCTTCCCGCGCGAGGTGCGGGAGCGGTTCGACATCGTCAGCTGGGACCCCCGCGGGATCGGCAGCAGCACCGCAGTGAACTGCTTCGCGCGTCCGGCGGACGCCAAGGCGTGGATGGCGGGCAAACCGGCGGGATTCCCGGTGGGGGAACAGCAGCGCAAGGCCTGGATCGCCGCATACGAGGATCTGGCCCGCCGCTGCCGGCAGCGCGACCCCGAATTGCTGCGCCATGTGTCGACCGCCGACACGGCCCAAGACCTCGACCGGCTCCGCCAGGCGGTGGGCGAACCGCAGCTCAGCTACCTCGGGATCTCGTACGGCACGTACCTGGGCGCGACCTACGCCAACCTCTTCCCGGACAGGGTCCGCGCGATGGTCCTCGACAGCAACGTGGACCCGCGGGCCTGGACGGACGACGCGAGCGGCTCCCCCCGGCTCACGACCTTCCTGCGCATGGGCTCGGACCGCAGCGCGGCGGCGATCCTGGACCGCTTCCTCGCCCTGTGCGGATCCACCACCACCGCGCACTGCGCCTTCTCCGCAGGCAGGCCCCAGGCGACCCGCGACAAGTTCGACCGGTTGATGCGGCGACTGCGGGAGCGACCCGTCGGCCCATGGACCTACGGCCGCACGGCCGGTGACGCGGTCAGCAGTCTCTATGTCGTCCACCCCGGGTGGGCGGACCTCGCCGGACGACTCCAGGAGCTGTGGCTCGGCCGCGCCCCGCAGCCCGCCGAGCCCCCGCCCGCGCCACCGATCCGCGATCCGGATCCGTACCTGGCCGACGAACAGGCGGCTGCCGTGCTCTGCTCCGACAGCCCCAACCCACGTGACCCGGGGGTCTACCACTCACTGGAGGAGGCCAGCGCCCTGCGCACGGGTGACGCGGGACGCTTCTGGACCTGGGCCGCGGAGCCGTGTGCCACCTGGCCGGCGGTCGCAGCCAACAGCTACCGCGGGCCGTGGAACAAGCCGACCGCTCACCCAGTCCTGGTGGTCGGTACCACCTACGACCCCGCGACCACCTACTGGGGCGCACAGGCGATGGCCACGGCACTGGCCGACGCCCGCCTGCTCACCCTCGACGGTTACGGGCACACCGCCCTGCTCAACCCCAGCGGCTGCGTCAACGCGCACGTGAGCCACTTCCTCGTCGACGGCACCCTCCCGCCGACCGGGACGCGCTGCCGCCAGGACACGCCCCCGTTCTCCGAGTCCAGGCCGAACGGCGGCGTAGCCACGGGCGGTGGTGGGACGGCGGGCGGCTGAGGCCGCACCGCCCCTCCTGGGCCCCTCAGCCCTTCACGCAGATGAGCTGCTTCAGCTTGGCCACGACCTCCACCAGGTCCCGCTGCTGGTCGATGACCTTCTCGATGGGCTTGTACGCCCCCGGGATCTCATCCACCACACCCGAGTCCTTACGGCACTCCACACCCTGCGTCTGCTCCTCCAGGTCCCGGGTCGAGAAGCGCCGCTTCGCCGCGTTGCGGCTCATCCTGCGACCGGCGCCGTGGGAGGCGGAGTTGAATGACTGCTCGTTCCCGAGACCCTTCACGATGTACGAGCCCGTGCCCATGGAGCCCGGGATGATCCCGAAGTCCCCGGACCCGGCCCGGATCGCGCCCTTACGGGTCACCAGCAAGTCCATGCCCTCGTACCGCTCCTCCGCCACGTAGTTGTGGTGGCAGGAGATGACCGTCTCGAAGGTCACCCGCGCCTTCCGGAACTCCCGGCGGACGACCTCCTGGAACAGGCCCATCATGACGGCGCGGTTGTAGCGTGCGTACTCCTGCGCCCAGAAGAGGTCGTTGCGGTAGGCCGCCATCTGCGGGGTGTCCGCGACGAACACCGCGAGGTCGCGGTCGATCAGACCCTGGTTGTGCGGGAGCCTCTGGGCCTCGCCGATGTGGTGCTCGGCCAGCTCCTTGCCGATGTTGCGCGAACCGGAGTGCAGCATCAGCCACACGGACCCGCTCTCGTCGACACAGAACTCCACGAAGTGGTTTCCCGCGCCGAGCGTGCCCATCTGCTTGGTCGCCCGCTCCCGTCGGAACTTCACGGCGTCGGCCACGTAGTCGAAGCGGGACCAGAAGTCGCCGAAACCGCTCGTGGGGAACCCGTACACACGGCCCGGGTCCACGGGCTCGTCGTGCATTCCGCGGCCGACCGGGATGGCCTGCTCGATCTTGGAGCGCAGCCGGGACAGGTCGCCGGGCAGGTCGTTCGCGGTCAGCGAGGTCTTCACCGCCGACATACCGCAGCCGATGTCGACACCGACCGCCGCCGGGCAGACGGCTCCGCGCATCGCGATCACCGAGCCGACCGTGGCCCCCTTGCCGTAGTGGACGTCGGGCATGACCGCGAGGCCCTTGATCCAGGGCAGCGTGGCGACATTGCGAAGCTGCTGCATCGCGACGTCCTCGACCGTGGCCGGGTCCGTCCACATCCGGATCGGGACCTTCGCTCCGGGCACCTCTACATACGACATAACTACTCAATTCCCCCGAAAAGCCTGAAAACGCAAATCTGTCGCCAAGGTCGGCAAAGAGGATGGACGACCGGCGTTCACAGCTGCGCGTGCGATACACATTGTGTCCACCGACCCGCAGTGGGCGGCAAACAGTTTTCCCGCGGCGGGCCCTGCGGCAGGCACGACAGGCCCCGCGGCAGAAGAGGCAGAAGAGGAGCGGCACCGTGCAGCGCAAGGCGGCAAAGGCGTACGTACCCGCCATGGCGGCGCTGCTCGCCGTGCTCGTCGCCGGCTGTTCCTCGGGTTCCGGCGACAGCGGCTCGGGCGACGACACCAAGCCGGGCGGCTCCGCCGGCTCCGCCGCACCCCCCGGCAGGTACCGCACGCTGTACGAGCCCTGCGGTGCGGTCCCACCGGCCACCCTCAAGGACATACTCCCCGGCGCCGCCGAGCTGCCGGAGGACCAGCAGGAGAAGGTCTTCCGGGGCACGGCCGCCGTCACCTACGACACGGATCGCCGGGCCGGATGCAGCTGGAAGGCCGACGGAGCGAACGCCTCGCACCGGCTGCGGATCGATGTCGAGCGCGTCGTGTCGTACGACCCGGCCGTCAGCGACGACGACCAGGCGCAGGCGGTCTACGCCCGCAAGCAGGAGGCTGCGCAGCTCCCGGCGCCCGCCGCCGACCCGCAGGACGAGAAGGCGGGCCAGTCCGGGACCCCGAGCGGCTCCCCGAGCCCCGCGGGCAGCACGGCATCGGGCACCCCCGGCACCGTCGCGAGCTCCACGGGCACAACCGGCTCACCCTCGGCCTCCGGCGCCCAGGGCAGCCCCTCCGCCTCGGTCACGCCCGACGGGCTCGAGCCCCGCCAGCTCGACGGGCTCGGCGACGCGGCGTTCATCGACGACGTCCTCGCACGGTCCGGTTCCACCGCCCAGCGCCGCACGGTGAGCGTGGTGTTCCGCACATCCAATGTGATCGTCACCGTCGAGTACGCCGAGCAGCCGAGCCTCATCACCGAGGCGCCGGACAGCAGGGAACTCCAGGAAAAGGCGCAGGCCCTGGCCCAGAATCTGGCCGAGCGCTTCAACGACTGACCCGCCGGTACACCCCCGCGCGGGGTGCGGATCGAGGCGCTCGGCACCAGGTGCCGATCTTCCCGGACACCCCCGCCCACGTAACGTGTTCGGCGTACCGTGGCCGACCGAAGACCGTAAGGACCGAAGAACGAAGGCTCCGGAGCGGCCGACCCGCCGGCCCGCACCGGCGGACCGTACGACTCACGACTGAAGGAACCATGCACCGATCAGCCCCGCGACTCACCCGCATACTCGCCTGCGCCGCCGTCCCGGTGATGCTCGTCGTCGCCGGCTGCTCCTCGGACTCGGACACCCAGGACAAGGCCGACAAGCCGGGCAATTCCACCGGCAGCTCGCCCCAGGAGTCCTCCACCTCCCAGAAGCCCGCCGCGTCCGTCGCACCGGCGAAGTACGCCAAGCTGCCCGAGCCCTGCAAGGCGCTCAGCACCAAGACGGTCCAGGAGCTGGTGCCCAAGGTCAAGAACAAGGCCGGCACGGCGGGCAACTCCAGCGATACCGGCGTCCGCGGCGGCTGCTCATGGAACGGCCTGGAGGACAAGGGAGTCAAGGGCTCGAACTACCGCTGGCTCGACGTCTCCTTCCTCCGCTACGAATCCGACGCGAGCCTCGGCAGCGGTGAGCAGCGCGCCCGGGATGCCTTCCAGAAGGAGGTCACCAAGACCGCGGCCACCGAGGGCGCCAAGAAGGTCAGGAAGTCGCCCGCCTCGGGGGTCGGCGACGAGGCGACCGCGATCGCCTTCGACCTGAAGAAGACGGACGAGACCTTCAAGTACGCGACCATCGTGGCCCGCGCCGGAAACGTCGTGGTCACGGTCGGGTACAACGGGGCCGGTTACGCCGGGGCCAAGACCCCGGACGCCACCGCGCTCATGAAGGACGCGGTGACGGCGGCCAAGGAAGCCGCCACCGCGATCGCCACGGCCAACAAGTAGCCACACCGCGCATGGCGCCGTAACCGGCGCCCCGGTCGCTGTGACCCGGATCACCTCCCCGGAGGCCCGGGTTCCGCAAACGTGTGCCAGGCTTGGCCCGCGTCTGCGGCGCACCGGGGCCCGGTCGGCGGCCGGGCCGGCACAGGCTCGGCCGGAATCAGGCTCCGCCCGGGGTCGGGCGCCGGCACGGACTGCGGTCCGGAACTGGATATCGGGCTGGATACGGGAGGGGATCGCGGGTGGCCGCGATGCAGCTGACACGCACGCACCGGATACTGATCGGCGTCGTCGTGGCCGGTGCGGTGATGATCGCCGGGATCGGCTTCGCGGGGTCGTACGCCGCCGTACGCGAACTCGCCGAGAAAAAAGGGTTCGGCGACTTCTCCCTGGTCTTCCCGATCGGCATCGACGCGGGCATCTGCGTGCTGCTCGCGCTCGACCTCCTGCTGACCTGGATCCGCATCCCCTTCCCGCTGCTGCGCCAGACCGCGTGGCTGCTGACGGCCGCCACGATCGCCTTCAACGGCGCCGCGGCATGGCCCGATCCGCTGGGCGTCGGTATGCACGCCGTCATCCCGGTGCTGTTCGTGGTCTCGGTGGAGGCCGCCCGGCACGCGGTCGGCCGGATCGCGGACATCACGGCCGACAAGCACATGGAGGGCGTGCGGCTCACCCGCTGGCTGCTCTCGCCGGTGCCCACGTTCCGGCTGTGGCGGCGGATGAAGCTGTGGGAGCTGCGCTCGTACGACCAGGTCATCAAGCTGGAACAGGAGCGGCTGATCTACCAGGCGCGGCTCCAGGCCCGGTTCGGACGGGCCTGGCGGCGCAAGGCCCCGGTCGAGGCACTGATGCCGCTGAGGCTCGCCCGCTACGGTGTGCCGCTGGCCGAGACGGCTCCGTCCGGGCTGGCGGCGGCCGGGATCGACCCCGTGCTGCTACCGCCGAGCCCGGCTCCCGCGCCGGAGCTGGAGCCCACCCGGGCTCCCCAGGCGCAGACCCAGGGCCCGTTGCAGGCGCAGGCCCAACAGCAACAGCAACAGCAACAGCAACAGCAAGCGACGATGCCGCCCGCCGAGCAGGGGCAGAGCCAGTGGTTCGCCACTCCGCAGAACGTGGAGTACCAGGGCGGCTACGACCCGACCTACGAAGCGCCCACCTACGTCCCGGGCCCGGAGTACGAAGCCTGGTACGAGAAGCAGCCGCAGCAGATCCCCGTTCCCCAGCAGCGCGCCGCGGAGCCCGGGCCCGGACCCGTGTCCGAGCCTGTGCAGGCTCTGGTGGGCGAGCCGGAGCCGCGGTTCCAGGTGCCGAACGGGGCAGGCGGGATGCGGCCCCTGGGTGAGGGCGTGCAGGAGGCGCTGCCTTCGGAGGAGAACCTGTACCAGGTCTTCCGGCAGTCGATAGAGGGTGAGGGCATGCCGACGCCCGGCGCCTTCGGGTCGAACGTCGAGGCCGCGTACGGGCTGCGCCTCCCGGCCCGCGAGCTGAACCAGTACCACGAGCGGTTCACCGCCCGCCTCAACAGCGAGCTGATGGAAGACCACATCGCGTAGGCCCCCGGCCGGGCCGGCTTGTCAGCCGCCCGGCCGGTCAGTCACCGACAGGACAGACAGCGAAGGGCCCTCACCCGCGCCATGTACCGGCGCTGGTGAGGGCCCTTCGGCGTCATGCGCCGGGCGTCAGGATCCGAGCAGCTTGCGCACCCCGTCTGCGCCCACGGCGAGCAGCAGCGTCGGCAGCCGGGGGCCGGTCTCGCGGCTGACGAGCAGGCGGTAGAGCAGGGCGAAGAAGGAGCGCTGGGCGCCCTTCAGCTCCGGGGTGGGCTTGGCGTCCGGCTCCAGGCCCGCCATGACCTTCGGGACGCCGTAGACCAGCGTGGTGAGGCCGTCGAGGGACCAGTGCGAGTCCAGGCCCTCCAGCAGCAGCCGCAGCGACTCCCGGCCCTCGTCGTCCAGCGAGCCCAGCAGCTCGGTGTCGGGCTCGGAGCGGACGATGGTGCGGGCGTCGGCCGGGACCTGGGTGGTGATCCAGTTCTCGGCGCGGTCGAGGCGGGGACGGACGCTGTCCAGGGAGCTCAGCGGGTTCGCCGGGTCGAGCTCGCTGAGGATCCGCAGGGTCTGCTCGTCATGGCCGGCCGTGACGTCGACGACCGAGGCGAGCGTGCGGTACGGCAGCGGGCGCGGGGTGCGCGGCAGCTCGCCCGCGGCGGTACGGACCGCGCGGGAATGCGCCGCGGCGTCGGCCGGAAGCACCGAGCCGTCCGCGACCTTGCTCTCCAGCTTGTCCCACTCGTCGTAGAGGCGCTGGATCTCCTGGTCGAAGGCGATCTTGAAGGACTGGTTGGGCCTGCGGCGCGCGTACAGCCAGCGCAGCAACGGCGCCTCCATGATCTTCAGCGCGTCGGCGGGCGTCGGCACACCACCGCGGGACGACGACATCTTCGCCATCCCGGAGATCCCCACGAAGGCGTACATGGGGCCGATCGGCTGGACTCCGTCGAAGATCTCACGGACGATCTGGCCGCCCACGACGAAGGACGACCCGGGCGAGGAGTGGTCGACACCACTGGGCTCGAAGATCACGCCCTCGTAGGCCCAGCGCATCGGCCAGTCGACCTTCCAGACCAGCTTGCCGCGGTTGAACTCGCTCAGCCGGACCGTCTCGGAGAAGCCGCAGGCCGTGCAGGAGTACGTCAGCTCGGTCGACGCGTCGATGTACGAGGTGACGGCGGTCAGGTCCTTCTCGCAGTTGCCGCAGTACGGCTTGTACGGGAAGTAGCCGCCGGAGCCGCCGCTGCCGTCGTCCTCGCTGGCCGCTCCGGAGCCCTCGGCGGCCTCCAGCTCGGCCTCGTCCACCGGCTTCTGCTGCTGCTTCTTCCCGGGGGCCTTTCCCTTGGTGCGGTACTGGTCGAGGATCCCGTCGATCACGCCGCGCTGCTTCATCGCGTGCAGGATCTGCTCGCGGTAGGCACCCGAGGTGTACTGCTCGGTCTGGCTGATCGGGTCGTACTCCACGCCCAGCTCGGCGAGCGACTCGACCATCGCGGCCTTGAAATGCTCGGCCCAGTTCGCGTACGGCGAGCCCTTGGGGGCGGGCACCGAGGTCAGCGGCTTGCCGATGTGCTCGGCCCAGGAGTCGTCGACGCCCGGGACACCGGCCGGGACCTTGCGGTAGCGGTCGTAGTCGTCCCAGGAGATGAGATGGCGGACCTCGTACCCGCGCCGGCGGACCTCGTCCGCGACCAGGTGCGGGGTCATGACCTCACGCAGATTGCCCAGGTGGACGGGGCCCGATGGGGACAGGCCAGAGGCAACGACGACCGGTTTCCCGGGCGCACGCCGTTCCGACTCGGCGATGACATCGTCCGCGAAACGGGAGACCCAGTCGGTCTCGGTGCTGCTCTGAGCCACGATCGGCACGTCCTTGAATGCTCGGGCGAATGCTTGGTGGGGCTGGTGCGGGTCTGTTCTTGATCTTGAGCCGGAATTCCGTCGAGGCCGGCGCCAGCCATTCTCCCAGACGAAACAGTGAACCCCTTGGTTGTCCACAGGCTCCCGATCGCCGCGCCTGTTCTCCGCCCGTGGGTTGTCCACAGGCATCGTGAGGGCGGGAGAAACAGGTTGCTCCACCGTGGGACACTTGACTATCCATTTAGTCACCGGCCCGATACCGCCGGCCACCCACCGACAGGAACGGAAGCTCATGGCCTCGGTCCCTTCCCTCGCTTCGACCGTGCAGCAGCGCCTCACGGACGCCCTTTCGGCAGCCCTGCCGGAAGCCGGCTCCGTCGACCCCCTGCTGCGACGAAGCGACCGGGCCGACTTCCAGGCCAACGGCATCCTGGCGCTCGCCAAGAGGCTGAAGGGCAATCCGCGCGAGCTGGCGGCCAAGGTCGTCGACGCGATCCCGGCCGGCGACATGCTGAAGGACATCGAGGTCTCCGGACCCGGCTTCCTGAACATCACGATCTCCGACGAGGCGATCGTGAAGACCCTCGCCGCACGGGCCGCTGACGACCGCCTCGGCGTGCCGTTCGCGCCCCGCGCCGGCACCACGGTGATCGACTACGCCCAGCCGAACGTGGCCAAGGAGATGCACGTCGGCCATCTGCGTTCCGCGGTGATCGGCGACGCCATGGTGCAGATCCTGGAGTTCACGGGCGAGAAGGTGATCCGGCGCCATCACATCGGTGACTGGGGCACCCAGTTCGGCATGCTCATCCAGTATCTGACCGAGCACCCGCACGAGCTGGACCACGAGGACGGGGCCGCCGTCTCCGGCGCGGAGGCCATGTCCAATCTGAACCGCCTCTACAAGGCGTCGCGGGCCCTGTTCGACTCCGACGAGGAGTTCAAGGAGCGTGCACGGCGCCGGGTGGTCGAGCTTCAGTCCGGCGACGAGCGGACGCTCGCCCTGTGGCAGAAGTTCGTGGACGAGTCGAAGATCTACTTCTACTCGGTCTTCAACAAGCTCGACATGGAGATCCGCGATCCCGACGTCGTGGGCGAGTCGGGTTACAACGACATGCTCGACGAGACCTGCCGGATCCTCGAGGAGTCGGGGGTCGCCGTGCGCTCCGAGGGCGCACTGTGCGTGTTCTTCGACGATGTGAAGGGCCCGGACGGCAATCCGGTCCCGCTGATCGTCCAGAAGTCCAACGGCGGCTACGGCTACGCGGCCACGGACCTGTCCGCGATCCGTGACCGGGTGCGGAAGCTCGGCGCCGACACCCTGCTGTACGTGGTGGACGCCCGGCAGTCGCTGCACTTCAAGATGGTCTTCGAGACCGCCCGCCGGGCCGGCTGGCTGAACGACGAGGTCAAGGCGGTCCAGCTGGCCTTCGGCACGGTCCTCGGCAAGGACGGCAAGCCGTTCAAGACCCGTGAGGGTGAGACGGTGCGGCTGGTCGACCTGCTGGACGAGGCGATCGAGCGGGCCACGTCCGTGGTGCGCGAGAAGGCCGGGAAGGTCGGTCTCGCCGAGCAGGAGATCGTGGAGAACGGCGCGCAGGTCGGTATCGGCGCGGTGAAGTACGCCGACCTGTCGACCTCGGCTGTGCGGGACTACAAGTTCGACCTGGACCAGATGGTGTCGCTCAACGGCGACACGTCCGTGTACCTCCAGTACGCGTACGCCCGTATCCGGTCGATCCTGCGCAAGGCGGGCGATGCGAGGCCTGCCGCCCACCCGGAGCTGGAGCTCGCCCCGGCCGAGCGTGCGCTCGGGCTGCACCTGGACCAGTTCGGCGAGGTGCTGGCCGAGGTGGCCTCGTCGTACGAGCCGCACAAGCTGGCCGCGTATCTGTTCCAGCTCGCCACGCACCTGACGACGTTCTACGACCAGTGCCAGGTGATCAGTGCGGACAACACGGTGGAGGTCTTCGAGAACCGTCTGTTCCTGATCGACCTGACCGCGCGGACGCTCCACCAGGGCATGGGACTGCTGGGCATCCGGACCCCCGAGCGTCTCTGACGCATCGGGCACGGACAGGCGCGGGCGGCCCCGGCGATCGAGATCGCCGGGGCCGCCGCCGTGGTCGAGGACTCGTCCGGTCACCTCAGGGGGTGTGCCGGACGGCCCGTGGCCTCCTCTATCTCGTCGTGCGCCTTGCCGAGCAACTGGCTCGCGATGTCCTTGAGTGCCCGGCCGCCCGCGATCTCCTCACCGACCCTGAGCTGCCCCGGGTCGGCCGGGTGACGGCTGGCGTTGCCATGGCCCCTTACCTCCGTGCCATCGGAGAGGCGGAGCATCGCGGCGGCCTTGGTCTTGTCGCCGTCCTCGCGGAATTCCATCTCGACATGCCATCCGGTGAGCGTCTCCATGAGAGATCACCTCCAGCGTTATTACTCACCACCAGTCTCAGGGTGCGCCGACCGGCCGATGATCACCACGTCACTGGGCGATCCACTCCTGCTTGTCGCCCCAGTACTCGTACACCTTGCGCCCTGCGATGGCGTTGGTACGGAAGGGCCTGCCGCCCTCGTCCTTGATGATCAGCTTCTCCTTCTGGGCGCCTCTGTTCCAGCCGAGCTCCAGATACCACTCGACATCGTTTTCCTCGGTGTGCACGTCGAGGTTCAGGACCTGGGGATCGCTGGTGGAGACCTTGTAGGGGAAGGCCTTGGCAGGCACGGCCCTGTCGCCGTCATGGCCGGCCACAGGCGTCGCCACCGGCCCGCGGTCGTCCAGGTCGATGTCGAAGGTCTGCGGGGTGATACCGCCGCCGCAGCCGAACGCCATGGAGTAGACGTTCGAGTCCGCGGGGGGTGCCTTCCGCCCGACGACACGCACGTTCAGGGAGTCGATCACGACCGACTTGTCCGAGTTGCCCGTGATGCTCAGCTGGAGCCGCAGGTGGCCGGCGGGTGCGGCCTTCTGGGAGCGCGCCCAGGTCTGGAATTCCTGGGGAGCGGGCGGCGGAGCGACATACTTCGGATCCTCGTCGAGGGCGTAGATCTCGTCGCACGGGGCGGCCCAGTTGTACGAGCTGATGCCGACGCTCGGTGCGTAGCCGCCGCTCTCCTCACCGGACGACGGTCCGCCGCCCGCACCCGCGTCTTCGCGGCCGGACGGGGAGGAGCTCGGCTTCTTCGCCCCCGGCGACGCACTGCCGCTCGGTGCGGCGGAGGCCGACCGGGACGCGGACGGCTTTCCGGCGGGGGATTGCGCCACGGCCCCGGCAGGCTGCCGCTTCGCGGCGCCGTCCTGCTCCTTGGCGCCCTCGTCCCGCAACTGGCCGGCCGCGACGGCGCCGGAGACGGCCAGGGCACAGACGACGGCCGTGGCGACGGCGATACGCCTGGCACGTTCGCGTGTGATGGCCGTACGCCCGACAACCACCAGCCCCGAGTGAGGAGTTCCGGCTGTTCTGCCGGTTCCCTCGGCTTCGGCTGACCCGTCCGCCGCTGGCCCCTTGCCGCCGGGCACCGCGGCGGACGCGCTCGCGTCCACGGCCTCGAGGGGCGCGGAAGCCCGGTCAGGTGCGGCGGATTCAGCGGATTCAGCGGGCTCTGCGGGCTCTGCCGACCCGGTCGGCCCGGCGGACTCAATCGGCTCGGGCGACGCTGAGGATCCTGCGGCCGCCCCGGCGGCGACTGCCTTGCCCCGCCCCCGCGCCGCGTCGGCCAGGATCCACTGCCGGTGCAGTTCGACCAGCTCGTCGGGGGTCGCTCGGCAGAGCCGGGCCAGCCGCTCCACAGGTGCGTAATCCGTCGGCACGGCATCGCCGTTGCAGTAGCGGTGCAACGTGGACGTGCTCATGTGCAGCTGTCTCGCGAGAGCCCCGTAACTGCGCCCCGAGCGCTCCTTCAACCCGCTCAGCTGCTCTGCGAAACCGCTGGACACTGTCCCACCCCGACTTCCCTGGTCGCTCACCATCCCGGCAACGCGTTCCAGGGGATGGGTATTTCACCTGGTCAGCATCCGTTTCGGCATTCCAACGTCCCCCATTGTCCTTGGTCGGTTGTCCCATCCGCCAACCGCTCAGCATGGTGTGTCCAGCACCAGCCGAACCGGGAGCACCCCATGCGAACCCGAGTCAGCATCACGGATGTTGTCGCGACCTGCGTGTTGATCCTCTGCACCGCAGTCGTGATCACGCTGGTCAACCACCCCTGAAACACCGCTGAAAACCAGCAGACCAACAACAGACCAACGGGGAGCCGTTCCACCATGACCACCCTCCGTACCCGCACCGCCATCGCCACCGCCGCCCTTGTCGCGGGCCTGTCCCTGACCGCCTGCCAGAACGACGACGCTGCCGGCGCCGCCGTCCCCGCCGGCAGCGCGGCGAACGCCGGCTCGTCCAGCACGGCCGGCTCCGGCGGCGCCAAGGCGTCCGCAGGCACCACAGGCACCGCAGGCACGGGCGGCTCGACCGCCTCGGCCGGCAACAGCGGCAGCTCGGCCTCCGGCAAGACCACCAGCGGCGGCGGCAGCAGCCAGAACGCCGGTGGCGGCAACGGCGGCGCCGACTCCTCCACCTGCACCACCGCCAACACCCGGGTCGTGGTGAGCAAGGTGTCCCGCCCGGTCAACCACATGCTGCTCACGATCACCAACACGGGTACCAAGAGCTGCTCCGCCTACAACGCCCCGCTGCTGCGCTTCGACGAGGCGCAGGCCGCCACGCAGATCAACGAGGACAGCAAGCCGCAGGCCGTGGTCACTCTCGCCCCCGGCGAGTCCGCCTACGCCTCGATCCTCCTGAGCAGCGCGGCCGGGGACGGCGAGGGCGGCGGTGACGCGAAGAAGCTGTCGGTGCACTTCGCCCAGCGCGACGGCGGCGGCTCGGCCGGCAACCCCGTCACTCTGAACCTCCCCGCGGGCACGTACACGGACTCCACCGCGTCCGTCTCCTACTGGCAGAGCGACATGCAGGACGCGCTGACCTTCTGAGCCCGGTTCCGGGGGGGTGTCGTCCGAGCGTGGGGACGACCTGACGGCATCACCCGGAACCGGCGGCGGCGGTGGGCATCCCCCGGCCCACCGCCGCACTCCTGTCCGCACCGGGCCGTGCCGCGGAACTCCCGCCCGCGTCCCGCCTCGGCTCGGCCTGCGCCCTCTCAGGCGCGGTCGAGCTTCTGCGCGACCTCCGTCGCCCAGTACGTCAGGATCATCTGCGCACCCGCCCGCCTGATCCCGGTGAGGGTTTCCAGGATCGCCTTGTCCCGGTCGATCCAGCCCTTCTCGGCCGCGGCCTCGACCATCGCGTACTCACCGGAGATCTGGTACGCGGCCACTGGCACGTCCACCGTGTCCGCCACGCGCGCCAGCACATCCAGATACGGCCCCGCGGGCTTGACCATCACCATGTCGGCGCCCTCCTCCAGGTCGAGCGCCAGCTCGCGCAGGGACTCGCGCAGATTCGCCGGGTCCTGCTGGTACGTCTTGCGGTCGCCCTTCAGGGACGAGGCGACCGCCTCGCGGAACGGGCCGTAGAACGCCGAGGAGTACTTGGCGGTGTAGGCGAGGATCGACACGTCCTCCTTGCCGATGGTGTCCAGCGCGTCGCGGACGACACCGACCTGGCCGTCCATCATCCCGCTGGGCCCCACGACATGGACGCCCGCGTCGGCCTGCACCTGCGCCATCTCGGCGTAGCGCTCCAGCGTGGCGTCGTTGTCCACCCGGCCCTCGGCGTCGAGCACACCGCAGTGGCCGTGGTCGGTGTACTCGTCCAGGCACAGATCCGACATGATCACCAGATCGTCGCCGACCTCGTCCTTCACGGCACGGATGGCGACCTGGAGGATCCCGTCCGGGTCGGTGCCCGCGGTCCCCGCGGCGTCCTTCTTGGCATCCTCCGGCACGCCGAAGAGCATGATCCCGGAGACACCGGACTCCCGTGCCTCCACGGCGGCCTTGCGCAGGGTGTCCAGCGAGTGCTGGACCACCCCGGGCATCGCGGCGATCGGCACCGGTGCGTTCACACCCTCCCGTACGAACGCGGGAAGGATCAGGTCCGCGGGATGCAGCCGGGTCTCGGCGACCATACGGCGCATCGCGGGGGTGGTACGCAGCCGTCGCGGCCGCGAGCCGGGGAAGGGTCCGTACGCAGTCATACGCCCCACGCTACGCCCGTCCGGGAGGCGCACTTACCGACAGGGCGCCGGTGCGACGCCCTGTCGGCCGCGCACCGCAGGAACGACGAAAGGGGTCACGGGGAGCGCTCCCCGTGACCCCTCAGGTCACTCAACTCATGTCGTACGGCGCACTCACGTCGTACGGCGCCGCCGCGCACCCGGCCGCCGCTCGCTCGGCCGGGTCACCGGGTCACCGGCCTCCAGGGCGGCCTCCCGCCGTCTGGCGCCGAACTGCGCCAGCGCCTCCGCCAGCTTGTGCACCGAAGGCTCCGGCGACAGCACGTCCACCCGCAGCCCGTGCTCCTCCGCGGTCTTCGCGGTCGCCGGGCCGATACACGCGATCACGGTCACGTTGTGCGGCTTCCCGGCGATGCCCACCAGGTTGCGCACCGTCGATGAGGACGTGAAGAGCACGGCGTCGAAACCGCCGCCCTTGATCGCCTCTCGGGTCTCCGCCGGCGGCGGCGACGCACGCACGGTGCGGTAGGCCGTGACGTCGTCGACCTCCCAGCCGAGCTCGATGAGACCGGCGACCAGCGTCTCCGTGGCGATGTCCGCCCGCGGCAGGAACACCCGGTCGATCGGGTCGAAGACCGGGTCGTACGGCGGCCAGTCCTCGAGCAGTCCCGCGGCCGACTGCTCACCGCTGGGTACCAGGTCAGGCTTGACGCCGAACTCGACCAGGGAGCGGGCGGTCTGCTCGCCCACCGCGGCCACCTTGATCCCGGCGAAGGCGCGGGCGTCGAGCCCGTACTCCTCGAACTTCTCGCGCACCGCCTTGACGGCGTTGACGCTGGTGAAGGCGATCCACTCGTAGCGCCCGGTCACCAGGCCCTTGACGGCGCGCTCCATCTGCTGGGGCGTACGCGGCGGCTCGACGGCGATCGTCGGCACCTCGTGCGGCACGGCGCCGTACGAACGCAGCTGGTCGGAGAGCGAGGCCGCCTGCTCCTTGGTGCGCGGTACGAGGACCCGCCAGCCGAACAGCGGCTTGGACTCGAACCACGAGAGCTGCTCACGCTGAGCCGGGGCACTGCGCTCGCCGACCACGGCTATGACCGGCCGGTGCCCCTCGGGCGACGGGAGCACCTTGCCCTGCTTGAACACCTGGGCGATGGTGCCGAGCGTCGCGGTCCACGTCCGCTGGCGCGTGGTCGTACCGGCCACGGTCACCGTCAGCGGGGTGTCGGGCTTGCGCCCGGCGGCGACCAGCTCACCAGCGGCGGCGGCCACCGCGTCCAGCGAGGTGGACACGACCACGGTCCCGTCCGACGCGCCGACCTCGGTCCAGCAGCGCTCGCCGGCCGTGCGCGCGTCGATGAAGCGCACATCGGCGCCCTGCCCGTCGCGCAGCGGCACACCCGCGTAGGCGGGCACGCCCACGGCGGTGGCGACACCGGGCACGACCTCGAACGGGATGCCCTCGGCGGCGCAGGCGAGCATCTCCTGGCCGGCGTTTCCGTCGAGCCCGGGGTCACCGCCCACCGCACGCACGACCCGCTTGCCGCCCCGTGCGGCCTCCATGACAAGATTGGCCGCATCCCTCAACACAGGGACGTCGACGGCTGTTGACGCCTCGTCAACAATCGTCAGCTCCGGCGTGCTCACGCCTGCCCGCGCATGGCCGCGAACGACCTCGAGGACATCGGGCTCGGCGATCAGCACGTCCGCGCCCGCCAGCGCCTCGACGGCGCGCAGCGTCAGCAGCCCCGGGTCACCGGGACCGGCGCCGAGGAAGGTGACATGCCCCCGTGCGAAGAACGCCGACGAGGCGGATGTGGCAGTGGTGGTGGGGCTCAAAGTGCTCGCTCCCCCATAAGACCGGCCGCACCCTTGGCAAGCATCTCGTCCGCGAGTTCGCGGCCGAGGGCAACTGCCGCGTCATGCGACGTAGGTACGGGACCGGTGGTGGACAACTGCACCAGCGTCGAGCCGTCGGTGGTACCGACGACACCGCGCAGGCGCAGTTCATGAACATCCGCTGCGTCGGCCGGCAGGTCGGCGAGCGCCCCCACGGGTGCGCTGCAGCCGGCCTCCAGGGCGGCGAGCAGGGAACGCTCGGCGGTCACGGCGACCCGGGTGTGCGGGTCGTCGAGTCCGGCGAGCGCGGCGATCAGGTCGGAGTTCCCCGTAAGGCACTCGACCGCCAGAGCCCCCTGGCCGGGGGCGGGCAGCACCGCGTCGACCGACAGGAAGTCGGTCACCTCGTCGATCCTGCCGATACGGTTCAGCCCGGCCGCGGCAAGCACCACGGCGTCGAGCTCCCCGCTTCGTACGTATCCGATACGGGTGTCGACGTTCCCCCGGATCGGCACGGTCTCGATCTCCAGCCCGAGCGCCCGCGCATGGGCGTTGAGCTGGGCCATCCGCCGCGGCGAGCCGGTGCCGACCCGGGCGCCGTTCGGCAGCCGGTCGAACGTCAGCCCGTCCCGTGCGACCAGCACATCGCGCGGGTCCTCGCGGAGCGGGATCGCGGCCAGCGTCAGATCCTCGGGCTGCGCGGTCGGCAGATCCTTCAGCGAGTGCACCGCGAAGTCCACCTCGCCCGCGAGCAGCGCGTCACGCAGCGCGGTGACGAACACTCCGGTGCCACCGATCTGTGCGAGGTGCTCACGGGACGTGTCGCCGTACGTGGTGATCTCCACGAGCTCCACAGGGCGTCCGGTCAGCCGGGTCACCGCCTCCGCCACATGCCCGGACTGGGCCATGGCGAGCTTGCTGCGCCTGGTCCCCAGCCTCAAAGCCTTCTCGGCCCTCTCGGTCATACTCGCCCTCGGTTCTTGACGTTGGCGTCGTTCAGGTCGGCCCGGCTGACGGCGGCGACCGTCTCCGGGTCGAGGTCGAAGAGTGTGCGCAGTGCGTCCGCGTACCCGGCGCCGCCGGGCTCGGCGGCGAGCTCCTTGATCCGCACGGTGGGTGCGTGCAGCAGCTTGTCGACGACGCGGCGCACGGTCTGGGCGACCTCGGCGCGCTGCCGCTCGTCCAGATCGGGCAGCCTGCCCTCGAGCCGGGCGACCTCGCCTGCGACCACATCGGCCGCCATGGCGCGCAACGCGACGACGGTCGGGGTGATGTGGGCCGCACGCTGGGCCGCGCCGAACGCGGCGACCTCGTCGGAGACGATCGTGCGCACCTGGTCGACATCGGCGGCCATCGGGGCGTCCGCCGACGCCTCGGCGAGCGACTCGATGTCCACGAGCCGGACGCCGTCGAGGCGGTGCACGGCAGCGTCGATATCACGGGGCATGGCGAGGTCGAGCAGCGCGAGGGGCGCCTCGGCACCGTCTGCCTCGCGGCTCTTCAGCGCGGTCTCGACCGCGCCCACGCCCAGCACCAGACCGGTGGCCCCGGTGCAGGAGACGACGACATCGGCACGTGTCAGTTCTTCACCGGCCGCTTCCATGCCGACGGCACGGGCGCGTACGCCCGTGCCACCCGGCTCGGTCAGGATCTGCACGAGCCGCTCGGCACGCTCAGGCGTGCGGTTGGACACGACCACCTCGGAGACGCCAACCCGCGCGAGCGTGGCGGCGGCCAGCGAGGACATCGAACCGGCGCCGATGACCAGGGCGCGCTTGCCCCTGGCCCAGGTGTCGACCGGGGCGCCCTGGGCGAGCTGTTCGAGCCCGAAGGTGACGAGCGACTGGCCCGCCTGGTCGATCCCGGTCTCGCTGTGGGCGCGCTTGCCGACCCGCAGCGACTGCTGAAACAGGTCGTTCAGCAGCCGGCCCGCGGTGTGCAGCTCCTGGCCCAGCGCGAGGGCGTCCTTGATCTGGCCGAGGATCTGACCCTCGCCGATCACCATCGAGTCGAGCCCGCAGGCCACCGAGAAGAGGTGGTGGACGGCCCGGTCCTCGTAGTGCACGTACAGATAAGGGGTCAGCTCTTCCAGGCCGACGCCGCTGTGCCGGGCGAGCAGGGTGGACAGCTCGGCGACACCGGCGTGGAACTTGTCGACGTCCGCGTAGAGCTCGATGCGGTTGCAGGTGGCGAGCACGGACGCCTCGGCCGCGGGCTCCGCGGCGAGGGTGTCCTGGAGCAGCTTGGCCTGTGTGTCCGCGGCCAGCGAGGCACGCTCCAGCACGCTGACCGGAGCGCTGCGGTGACTGAGTCCGACGACCAGGAGGCTCATGCCGGCATCACGGCGGGGACATCCCCGTCGGGCCCTTTCCGGCCTGAGCCGGTGCCGGAGGCGCTGACCGGCGCGGTGGCTTCGGTGTCCTCCGCCTCGGCCTCGGCCTCAGGGACATCCGCGGCAGCCGTTGCCACCGTCGCGGTCGTCTCGCGAGCGGCCGTCTGCGGTACGGCGGCGGGGGTCTCGCCCTCCGCCTCCTCACCGGCCTTGCGCTGCTCGTGGAACGCGAGGATCTGGAGCTCGATAGAGAGGTCGACCTTGCGTACGTCGACGCCGTCCGGCACCGAGAGCACCGTGGGCGCGAAGTTGAGGATGGACGTGACGCCCGCGGCGACCAGCCGGTCGCACACCGGCTGGGCGGCACCGGCGGGGGTCGCGATGACCCCGATGGAGACGCCGTTGTCCGAGATGATCTTCTCCAGCTCGTCCGTGTGCTGGACGGGGATCCCGGCGACCGGCTTCCCGGCCATCGCCGGGTCGGCGTCGATCAGCGCGGCCACCCGGAAGCCACGGGAGGCGAAGCCGCCGTAGTTGGCGAGGGCGGCGCCGAGATTACCGATACCGACGATCACGACCGGCCAGTCCTGCGTGAGGCCGAGCTCACGGGAGATCTGGTAGACGAGGTACTCCACGTCATAGCCGACACCGCGAGTCCCGTACGAGCCGAGGTACGAGAAGTCCTTCCGCAGCTTCGCGGAGTTCACCCCGGCCGCGGCCGCGAGCTCTTCCGAGGAAACCGTGGGCACGGAGCGCTCCGACAGCGCGGTCAGTGCGCGCAGGTACAGCGGAAGCCGGGCGACGGTGGCCTCGGGAATTCCTCGGCTACGGGTCGCCGGTCGGTGAGTTCGGCCAGTTGCCACGGTGCTCCTGCGGGATGAGCGAGGCTGTAGGCGGCCGTATGTCCCAGGACCGCCCCGTCGAATGCAGGCTATGTCTTTGTGAACGCGTGCACAAAGATGGTGTCCGCTTTGTCCGACCAAAGTGACCGGGGTCACGCGAGCTGATCGCGGGATTCCGGAACCACTCGGCGGGCCCGGTCGTGGAAAACCCGAAGGGGGCACTGCGCTCCACGCTCCTTACGCCCACGCCCCCGAGACACCGGCAAAACGCCCACGATGGTAACCGCCTTTCGGGTCATCCCCCCAGCTCACGGCGGAGCCGGTCCGGGTCCACGCGCCAGAACGTGTGCTGCTCGCCATCCACCAGCACCACCGGGATCTGCTCCCAGTACGCCTGGTGCAGCTCCTCGTCGCGCGTGATGTCCTTCTCCTCCCATGCGGCGCCGGTCTCCGCACAGACCTGTTCGACCACGGCCCGGGCGTCATCACAGAGGCGGCATCCCGGCTTACCGATCAGGGTCACGACCCTTTCGCCGGGCTTCTTCTTCGTGTGCTTGGTGCGCCGCAGGAGAGGACTCATGCCCCCCATTCTCCGCCCCGGCCCTCTACTCCCGGTCGCGCTCGCGGCCGTGGTTCCGGTCACGCTTCCAGCCGCGCGCCCCCGGATCGTGACGGTGATCGCGCTTAACAATCCGGCTACCGAGAGTTCACGCCATGGCATCCCCGCGAGTCGGGAAGTACCGGACCGACTGGCTATGCTCACGCCATGGCCGCACTGGGATGGCTCACCCCCCGTAGGCGCTCCGCCACCGCGCGGAGCGTCCTCGCAGGCGAGGCCGCCGCCGAGGCTGCCCGCAAGACCTCGCAGCAGCTCGCCGCGGATGCCGAGGCCGGGGAGCGCGAGGAGACCGGGCAGCGGGAGCCGGACTTCCCGGTCGCCGGAGACTCCCTCGCAGCGGCGTTCTTCGATCTGGACAACACCGTCATGCAGGGCGCCGCGATCTTCCACTTCGGCAGGGGCCTCTACAAGCGGAAGTTCTTCCAGCGTCGCGAGCTGGCCAGGTTCGCCTGGCAGCAGGCGTGGTTCCGGATCGCCGGGGTCGAGGACCCGGAGCACATGCAGGACGTGCGCGAGTCCGCGCTGTCGATCGTCCAGGGCCACCGGGTCTCGGAACTGATGTCGATCGGCGAGGAGATCTACGACGAGTACATGGCCGACCGCATCTGGCCCGGCACCCGTGCGCTCGCCCAGGCGCACCTCGACGCCGGCCAGAAGGTGTGGCTCGTCACCGCGGCCCCTGTGGAGACGGCGACGATCATCGCCCGGCGGCTCGGGCTGACGGGCGCGCTCGGCACGGTCGCCGAGTCCGTCGGGGGCGTCTACACCGGCAAGCTGGTCGGCGAGCCGCTGCACGGCCCCGCGAAGGCCGAGGCGGTACGCGCGCTGGCCGCGGCCGAGGGCCTGGACCTGGCCCGCTGCGCCGCGTACAGCGACTCGCACAACGACATCCCGATGCTCTCGCTGGTCGGCCATCCGTACGCGATCAACCCCGACACCAAACTGCGCAAGTACGCGCGCGAGCGCGACTGGCGGCTGCGTGACTACCGCACGGGCCGCAAGGCGGCGAAGGTCGGCATTCCGGCGGCGGCCGGCGTGGGCGCACTGGCGGGCGGCACGGCGGCGGCCGTCGCACTGCACCGCCGACGCCGCTGAGGCGCCCGACGCACACCCACCCCCATCCCGTACCCGCGCCCACCCGCGCTCGTATCCGAACAGTTCCGGACGGATCCACGCAGTCCTGAGCCACGTGCTGCCCGCTTGCGTCCGCGCCCGCTCACATGTGCGCACATGTGCGCGAATTCCTGCGGGTTCGCCCGCATTCCCTCGACACCGCGATTCCCACGGAGACCACGCCGAAAGCGACCGCCGCCCGGTGCCCGGCGCGCCGCATTCCGTCACGCGCCCCACCCACGCCCGTGGCCAGTCACGTTGCGGGCACACGAACACAACCCGTGACGCATGGAAGCAGATCTCGAAGCGTTTCGATCAGCAACCGATCACAATCTGCTACTTCATCCGTCGCTTTGCGGTAACAGAAGCGACGGAATCGATGATTTGAGCAACTGGGTGTAATGCTGCCTGTACGAAGCGTTATTCTCCTCAGACGCATTAAGGACCCCACACGTCGTCATGACGAGTGAACGGTCCCGCACTGCACGTGATGGAAGCTCTGCCTCTGGGAGTCCCGTGTACCCACACGTCGGGGTTGACGCCTCGGGCCTGGCTACGCTGCGCGCAACGGTCGCCGACCACCTGCGCGGCTTCGTCCCCACCGCGTACGCCGTCCCCGCCTTCGCCACGCCGAGCTCGGCCGCCCTCGGCCCTGCCGGCCCCTGCCACGCCCTCACAGGAGGCATCGAGAAGGGGCTGACGCGTAGCGGTGTCGTCGACGGGTCCGGCGACGGACGTGAGCTCGCCAGAAGGAGCGGTCGCGGCGCCTCGGCCACCGCCCGCCGCCCCAGCGCGGACAGCGACAGCGCCCGCATGATGGATCTCGTCGAGCGTGCCCAGGCGGGCGAGGCGGAAGCCTTCGGCCGGCTCTACGACCAGTACAGCGACACGGTCTACCGCTACATCTACTACCGCGTCGGCGGTAAGGCGACAGCGGAGGACCTCACCAGCGAGACGTTCCTGCGCGCCCTGCGCCGCATCTCCACCTTCACCTGGCAGGGCCGGGACTTCGGCGCCTGGCTGGTCACCATCGCCCGAAATCTGGTCGCCGATCACTTCAAGTCGAGCCGTTTCCGACTGGAAGTGACCACCGGAGAGATGCTCGACGCCAACGAGGTCGAGCGCAGCCCCGAGGACTCGGTGCTCGAGTCACTCTCGAACGCCGCACTGCTCGAGGCCGTGCGCAAGCTCAACCCGCAGCAGCAGGAGTGCGTCACTCTGCGCTTCCTCCAGGGCCTCTCGGTGGCCGAGACCGCGCGGGTGATGGGCAAGAACGAAGGTGCGATCAAGACGCTCCAGTACCGGGCCGTCCGCACCCTGGCCCGGCTGCTCCCCGAAGATGCCCGCTGACCTCCCGGTCGCGGAGATCGCACCGGCTCGCCCCGCCTCATACCTCCCCCCATGCACAGCGCACACGCACCAGCCCCCCACGCCATCCCGTCCCTTCAACTCACCACCCGTGAGCGGCTGATGACGCACTGGTCCGATCATCCTTCGCGCGTAACCCAACTGCCGAGCCGCTCGTTGTGCGGAATGCAGACTCCCTGCGGTCACGTCACGCCCGCGGCCACTCACTCTTTCGTGTGGATGCGCTCAAGGTGTGCAACCTTCCGGACCCCCCGGGGAGTCGACCGTCATGACGAGAGGAGGTGCCGCCAGTGATCGCGAACGTTTCGGCACACCGGCGGGCGAACGCCTTCGCCCAGACCCTGGAGGATCAGACACTCCTGGGCACGGCGGCCGAACAGCCCGATGATCCGGCCGAACCGGCCGAGGCGACAAGGCTGTTGGCCCTGGCGAACGGCCTCGGCACACTGCCGAAGCCCGAGTTCGATCCCGAGGTCAAGGTGGTGCAGCGAGCCCAGCTCGTCGCCGCCATGGAAGCCATGCTCCTGGAGGGCACGGCCCGTGAAGGAGGTGTGCCCGGAAGCCCTGCCTTCCCGGGTCAGCGAAGCTCCGGCCGCGGCGCCCACCGGGCATCCCCACTCCGGAAGCTGAAGCCACGCTCGCGCTGGTCCAAGGGCCTTGCAGCGGGTGGTCTCACCGTCGGAGTCGCCGCAGGCGCCTTCAGCGGGGTGGCCGCCGCCAGCTCCGACGCCCTCCCCGGAGACTCGCTCTACGGGCTGAAGCGGGGCATGGAGGACTTCAAGCTGGGGATGGCCGACGAAGATGCCGATCGCGGCAGCATCTACCTCGACCAGGCGTCCACCCGGCTGAGCGAGGCCCGTCGGCTGATGGAGCGAGGCCGGACCGGAGAGCTGGACCACGAGTCGTTGGGCGAGGTCAGGCGTGCCCTGACCGGTATGCGTCACGACGCCACGGAAGGCCACCGCCTGCTCCACCAGGCATATGAGCGGGATGGCGCACTCGGCCCGATCGCGACCCTGTCCTCGTTCTCCCGCTCCCACCGTGAGGCGTGGAACGGACTGCGCGAGCGCCTCCCGGTCCAGCTCTATGACGTCGGCGACGAGGTGAACTCGGTCTTCGACGCCATAGACCAAGAGGTCGGACCGCTCCAGTCGCTGCTCCCCCGCTCTCCCGAGCAGGGGACCACGGGGCCGCAGCGCAGCGGAGCGAGTCCGGAGCACTCAGGGAGCTCGACGGGTTCGGCCGGCACGGGCCAGTCCTCGCCCTCCTCGCCCACCATGGGTCAGGGGCAGGACGGCAAACAGCCCCTTCCCTCGGGTCCGAGCTCCTCGCAGGACGACGGCGGCCTGCTCGACGGCGGCACGGGCGATCTGCTCGACCCGCCACAGGACGGCATGGCCCCGTCCTTCCCCTCTGGTGCCAATCCGACGCCACCCATGCCGGATGTCACCATCCCGCCGCTGCTGCCCGGTCTGCTGCCGGACCTCGGCCTCGACGCCGAAGACGACATCGGCTGACCGGTGAGGGGGTGAGGCCCATGGGCCTCACCCCCTCACTCGTGTGGCTCTCGTCGCAGGACCCCGGAAGAGCCGGAAGAAGACTCAGAAGAAGACGGAGCGGCGCTGCACCAGCAGCTTGTAGAGCGTGTGCTGGATCTGCTCCCGCACCTGGTCGGTCAGGTTGAACATCAGCATCGGGTCCTCCGCCGCCTCCGGTGGATAGCCATCGGTGGCGATCGGCTCCCCGAACTGGATGGTCCACTTCGTCGGCAGCGGCACCGCCCCCAGCGGCCCCAACCAGGGGAAGGTGGGCGTCAGCGGGAAGTACGGGAAACCCAGCAGCCGCGCCAGCGTCTTCGCGTTGCCGATCATCGGGTAGATCTCCTCCGCCCCGACGATCGAGCAGGGCACGATCGGCACGCCCGCCCGCAGCGCCGTGGAGACGAAACCGCCCCGCCCGAACCGCTGGAGCTTGTAGCGGTCGCTGAAGGGCTTCCCGATGCCCTTGAAGCCCTCGGGCATCACCCCGACGACCTCGCCCTGCCGCAGCAGCCGTTCCGCGTCCTCCGTGCACGCCAGCGTATGCCCGGCCTTGCGCGCCAGTTCGTTTATCACCGGCAGCATGAACACCAGATCCGCGGCCAGCAGCCGCAGATGCCGGTCCGCGGGGTGGTTGTCGTGCACCGCCACCTGCATCATCAGCCCGTCGAGCGGCAGCGTGCCGGAGTGGTTGGCCACCACGAGCGCCCCGCCGCGCGACGGGATGTTCTCGATGCCCTTCACCTCGACCCGGAAGTACTTCTCGTACAGCGGTCGTACGAGCGACATCAGCACCTGGTCGGTGAGTTCCTTGTCGTAGCCGAACTCGTCGACCTCGTAGTCCCCGGTGAGCCTGCGCCGCAGAAACGCCAGTCCGCCCGCGACACGGCGGTCCCAGCCGCCGGGGCCTCCGGCCGGGGCTTCCCCCGTACGACCCGTCTCCGGCCCCCTCGTGGTCGTTCCCGGGCGCGGGGTGGTGGTGCCGTTCACAGAGCCTGTGGTGCCCGCCGCGCCCGTGACGCCTCCCGCCGTGGGCTTCCCCTCCGACTGCCCCGGTACCGCCCCGGTCGGCACCTCGCGCATCGGGACCGACTCGGCGGGTGGCCTACGCCGGCCTGCCCCGGGACGCCGCCGCACCGGGCGTTGCGACGCGCCCGTGCGTGACCGGTCGTCGTCGAACGGAATGACCTTGGCGTCCGCCATCGTTGACTGCGCTCCTCATCTGGCGCTATCCGGTTGTCTGCGCGCCGTCCGGCGCTACGGGGTCCGGCTCCGGTGCTACGGGGCCGCCGTGGCCGTGCGGCCCGCCACCACCGGCAGCGCGGCAATCCGGTCCACGGCCCTGGCCACGCTCTCGGGCGGCAGGAGCCCGGGCGCCCGGCTGCCGGCGAACTCCGCGAAGGCCTCCGCCGTCGTGTAGGCGGGGGTGAAGCCGAGTGTCTCGCGCATCTGCACGGTGCTCACCACCCGGCCATGGGTGAGCAGTCGGATCTGCTCGGGGGAGAAGTCGGTGACACCGACGGTGCGTAGCGCCGAGCCGACCCAGGTGACGGCCGGCAGCAGCACGGGCACCGTGGGACGCCCCAGCCGCCGCGAACACTGCGACAGCAGCAGAACACCGTCGCCCGCGATGTTGAAGGTGCCGCTGTTGAGCGTGCCTCGCCGCGGCTCGTGGGAGGCGATCCTCAGCACCTCGATGACATCGTCCTCGTGCACGAACTGCAGCCGCGGGTCGTACCCGAGGACCGTCGGCAGCACGGGCAGCGAGAAGTAGTCGGCGAGCGGGGAGTCGGCCCGGGGCCCGAGGATGTTCGCGAAGCGCAGCACGCACACCGCCACGTCCGGCCGGCGGCGGGCGAAGCCCCGGACGTACCCCTCGACCTCCACGGCGTCCTTGGCGAAGCCACCGCTCGGCAGCGCCTTGGCAGGGGTGGTCTCGGTGAACACCGCCGGGTCCCGGGGCGCGGAGCCGTACACGCTCGTGCTGGACTTCACGACCAGGCGCTTGACGGTCGGGGATTTCTGGCAGGCACCCAGCAGCTGCATGGTGCCGATGACATTGGTCTCCTTGACCACGGCTCTGCCGCCCGAGCCCAGGGGTGTCCCCGTGACGTCCATATGGACGACCGTGTCGACTCCGTGCTCGGCGAGCACCCGCGCTATCGCGGGCTGGCGGATGTCCGCGCGGACGAAGTCGGCCCCGCCGAGAGGATGCTCGGGCGTCACCGCGTCCACACCGACCACCCGATCGACTTCCGGGTCCCGCTGGATGCGTCGTACGAACCGGCCCCCAAGCTGCCGGGCCACACCGGTGACGAGCACGACCTTGCCCAAGATCAGCGCCTTCCGTTCGCTTCTCCCCTACACGTCACCGTAGCGGGTTGATGTTGCGCTGTGATGACCGCGAGCCAGTCTCCACGGCTCATTGCCCCCAACGCCGTACGACGCACCGCAGGCCGGGCGGCGCCCCGGGACGCACACCGAAGGCACGGAACGTATACGCGCGCCATGGAGTGCTACACGAGCCACGAACGCACCGCGGCCCTCCCACCAGGTCGGTGGAAGGGCCGCGAATACACGGACAGCCGTCGCTTACTTCTTGTTGCGACGCTGCACGCGCGTGCGCTTGAGCAGCTTGCGGTGCTTCTTCTTAGCCATCCGCTTGCGCCGCTTCTTGATAACAGAGCCCACGACTACCCTCGCTCACTTCTTCTCACTCGGTGCGGGGCGTCTGGGCCCACACGACCTACGTCGGCCTAGCCTACCGGCCCCAGCACCGCGCTTGTGACCGAGGGGGCATCTCAGGCCGATTCGACCCCCACAAAGGACTCGCGGAGATACTCGTGAACCGCTTGCTCCGGCACCCGGAAAGACCTCCCCACCCTGATGGCCGGCAGATGACCGCTGTGCACCAGCCGGTACACCGTCATCTTCGACACCCTCATCACCGAGGCGACTTCCGCCACGGTCAGAAACTTGACCTCGTTGAGAGGCCTTTCGCCAGCAGCCATGACCCACCTGTACCTTCCGCACACGACGCCCACCGGCTTCCCCTCCGGTGACTCTTCGTCGCGGTGCGCTCACTCCCCAGACTAGGGGCGGGTGGTGCGAGTGGGGAAGAGGAGCAGCCATCGGCCGTTTACTGTGACAGACACGCTCGATTGAGTACATAGCGAGTAAGCGGTCGGTAGTAATCGGACCGCACAGCGTCATCAAGCGGAACGGCGACCGCGATCCGCCCCTCGGCCTCCCCGACGAACAGCGCCGGATCGTCGGTGTCCGCCAGACCGATGGCGGCGAACCCGAGCTGACCTGCGCCGCAGACCCAGCCGTGGTCGCCCACGACCAGCCCGGGAAGCGGCCCCCCGACCTCCGCCAGATGCTCCAGAGCCACCCGAACCGGGAGGGGTGAGTGGGTGTGCGCACCAAGCCCCCGGTCGGCGTCACGCGCCTGCGGTTCCCGCACCAGAGCCACTCCCCGTACGTAGTCGAGGTTGTACGTGCGTACCCCGAACCGGGTCGTTATGTCGACACATCGCCCCTGCGCGGGTGTGAGTACGGGACAGCCCGCCGCCGACAAAGCGTCTGCCAGTTCGACGTAGAACCCGAGGAGACGGTGCGGATGCCCGGTCCCGAACAGCACCGGCGCCCGCTCCCGGGCAGCCTCGGCCAACCGCTCGGCGAAGGCATCGAGACCGCTCAGCGTCCTTTCGGGGTTGATCACATCCGGACCGGAAACCTCGGCAGGGTCGTCCGAGACACCACACTTGTCGGCCATCAGTGCGATCAGATCCCGCTCATCCCATACCCACTCGGGATCGAGTCCGAGCGTCACGCGGGGATCCCGTGCCGCGAACAGCCGGTAGCTGCGCAGACTCTCCTCCCTGGAAGTGGCCACAGGACCCGCGAGCCTCGCCGCTAACAGATGCGCCCGGAGCGCTCCTCTGCTCAACACCCCCCGATGCTCCCGCAGGCCGCGGGGCAGCGCTCGGGATCCCGGGCAAATCCCCACAGTCGGCGTAACGCGCGCGGCATCCTCGGGCGGACCCCGGCCATCAGGGCTCCCGTCCCGGACACGACCCGGGACCCGGAGGGGCGGCCCCCTACGCCAGCAACCCCCGCCGTGGGAACGTGGCCCGCCGCGTCGCCAGCACGGCCTGGTCCAGCCGGTCCGCGGGGTCGTATCCGCTCTCCCACTCACGCCACACCGGCGTGCGCCCGTCCGTCATCCGCCCAGGACCCAACTGCCGTGTCCGGGCGTAGACCTCGTCGCGCCACTCCTGCGGCACCTCCGACTCGGGATCCACCGGTGCGTGCGCCGCGATCCCCACCAGATGCGTCCACGACCGCGGCACCACATCCACCACCGCGTAACCGCCACCGCCGAGCGCGAGCCACCGCGCGTCCTCGACGTACTCGTGGGCCAGGGTGTGGCAGGCCTCCTGTACGAGCCGCTGGGCGTCCAGCGAGACCGCCAGGTGCGCCAGCGGATCCTCGAAGTGGGTGTCCGCCCCGTGCTGGGTCACCAGCACCTGCGGCCGGAAGTCGGCCACCAGCTCGGGCACCACCGCGTGGAACGCCCTGAGCCAACCCTCGTCGCCGGTCCCGGCCGGAAGCGCCAGGTTCACGGCGGACCCCTCGGCCGGCCCTTCCCCGCCCGTCTCCTCGGGCCAGCCCGTGCCCGGGAAAAGCATCCGCGGATGCTCGTGCAGCGAGACCGTGAGCACCCTCGGGTCGTCCCAGAACGTCGCCTGCACCCCGTCCCCGTGGTGCACGTCGACATCCACGTAGGCGACCCGCTCTGCCCCCAGCTCCAGCAGCCGGGCGATGGCGAGCGAGGCGTCGTTGTAGATGCAGAATCCGGACGCCGACCCCGGCATGGCATGGTGGAGGCCACCGGCGAAGTTCACGGCGTGCGCGGCATTCCCGCGCCACACCGCCTCGGCAGCCCCCACGGACTGCCCCGCGATCAGCGCGGACACCTCGTGCATCCCCGCGAAGGCCGGATCGTCCATGGTGCCCAGACCGTAGGCCTGATCGGCGGCCCGGGGGTCCTGGGACGCCGTCCGCACGGCCGTCACATAGTCCTCGCGGTGGACGAGACCCAGAGTCGACGGGCCCGCGGGTTTGGCCGCCACCACGTCGACCGCACGGTCGAGACCGTAGGCCCGCACCAACCCCATGGTCAGTGCGAGCCGTACCGGATCCATCGGGTGGCCGGCTCCGAAGTCATACTTCGTTACCGCCTCGTCCCACATCAACAGTGCGCGGCCGCTCATGAACGCCACCGTATCGGTCGGGCTCAGGCGCGAACGAGCGGGCATACACCAGTGTCACGAGCACCAGCACCATCGGCACGAGCATCGCGCCCCGGTAGTCCCAAGCGTCCCCGAGCGCACCGACCAAGGGCGAGCCGATCAGGAAGCCCACGTAGTTGAAGACGTTCAGCCGGGCGACCGCCACATCACTGGCCCCCGGAAACATCCTTCCGGCGGCGGCGAACGTCTGCGGCACGATCACACACAGCCCGAGCCCGAGCAGCGTGAACCCGGCCAGCCCCGTCCACGCCCCGGGCGCCACCGCGACCACGACGAAGCCCCCGGCCGCCAGCACCGCCCCGCAGCGCACCACAGCCACCGCCCCGAAGCGCCGCACGCCCAGATCCCCCACGGCCCGCCCCAGCAGCGTCGTCAGCATGTAGGCGTTGTACGGGACGGTCGCCAGCTCCTCCGAGCTGCCCAGCACGTCCTGGAGGTACTTGGCGCTCCAGTTGGAGACGGTCGAGTCCCCGATGTACGCGAAGGTCATCACCAGGCACAGCGGCAGCAGCGCCGCAAAGGCCACGGTCGTGCCGCCGCGGTTCCCCGCCTCCCCGTGGCCGGGATCGCCATCGGCCCTCGCGTCCCGGTACCACCGGCTGCCGATGAGTGCCGCCGGCAGCAGCACCGCCACCACCGGCAGATACGACACCACCAGCGGCAGCCCCCAGTGCGCACCGACCCAGGCCAACGAGGCCCCGGCGATGCCCCCCAGGCTGTACGCGGCATGGAACCCGAGCATGATGCTGCGGCCGTACTCCCGCTGCAGGCTGACCCCGAGCATGTTCATGGACGCGTCCAGCGCCCCGACGGCCAGGCCGAACGCTCCCAGCGCGGCGGCCACTTGCCACAGCTCCGTCCCGGCGCCCACGCCCAGCAGGGCGAGCAGCACGACCGGCTGGGACCAGCGCAGCACGATCCCGGGCCACACACGCGCCACGAGCTTCTCCGTGGCCACACTGCCCACTCCGGCCAGGATGGGCACGGCTGCCAGAAATGCGGGCAGCAGCGCGTCGGATATGCCGTAGCGGTCCTGGATGGCGGGTATCCGGGTCACGAGCAGAGCGAAGGTCACACCCTGCACGCAGAAGCTGAGTGCCAGTGAAGCCCGGCCATGCCGTAGCGGCGCATGAGCGATCGTCATGGCCGCACAGCGTAAGCCGCTCAACTACCGCTGGGTAGACAGATCACACAAGCACTCCGGGCAGCTCCGCCATGTCCCCGAAGTACCCCTTGGCCCCGTCGAGCTTGGCGGCCGACGACATCGCGGTGAACCCGTACACATCCATCCCCGCCGCATGGGCGGCGGCCACGCCGAGAGGGCTGTCCTCCACGACGACGCACCGTCCGGGTGCGACGCCCATGCGCTCGGCCGCGTACAGGAACAGATCCGGTGCCGGTTTTCCCCGCCCCACATCCTGAGCGCTGAAGATGTTCCCGTCCCGGAACCAGGCATCGAGCCCGGTCCTGCGATGCCCGACCCGGATCCGCTCATGACTCCCCGACGAGGCCACGCAGAACGGCACCTGTTCGGCCACGAGCTTCTCCAGCACCGCGCCGACACCCGGCACGGCCTGAAGGTCCCGCTCGAACGCGGCGAACGTGCGCGCGTGGAGGGTGTCGTCAAAGTCCGCAGGCAGCCGCTGCCCGGTCCGCTCCCCGACCAGATCGTGGATCCGGTGCACGGCGGATCCCATGTAGTCCCGTATCGACTCCTCGTACGAGGTGGGGTGGCCGAGCTCGGTCAGATACTCGGCGAGAATCGTGTTGGCGATCGGCTCGCTGTCGACGAGCACCCCGTCGTTGTCGAAGATGACCAGGTCATAGCGCATGGATACAGACTAGGAAGGGGCCCGCCGACGGCGCACGGCACCCGTGTCGCCGGCGAGCAGGTCGGCGTGCAGGGCTGTCGATACGCACACACTGGCTCCCCACTGGTCCAGAACGCAGAAATGCCTCAACCCCCAGGCAAGGCCTGGGGGTTGAGGCTAAAAATTGTTCGGCGGTGTCCTACTCTCCCAC